>NZ_JBIOAG010000023.1:0-33796 GCF_043951795.1 Liberiplasma polymorphum
TAAGAATATAGTAAGAAAGTGTTTTTTAACGCCAAATTTATTAGCGTGTTTAGTTTGTTCGAAAAATTAGTGTGTAATGATTGTCCCAGAGTTCAAACGAAATGCCTCAACAGCATTTTCAATTGAAGATATTATAGCTGTTTTATTGTTGTTTTCTAGAAATTTAAGACATGCTTGAACTTTAGGAAACATACTTCCTTTAGCGAATTCATCAGTATGTAAGTATGGTGTTAACTCATTAATGGTTATTTTTCCTAATGCTTTTTGATTTGGTTTATTGAAATTAACAAAGACATAATCAACAGCCGTTAATATTACTAAGTAATCTGCATTGATTAGTTCAGCTATTTTTGCACTTGCATAATCCTTATCAATAACAGCAGCAATTCCGACTAACTCATAATTTTTTTCAATAACCGGAATGCCACCACCACCAGAGCATATAACTACATGTTGGTCTTTTAGTAATGATTGTATCATTTCTTTTTCTATTACGTCTACTGGAAGTGGAGAAGGGACTACTCTGCGAAATCCTCTTCCTGAGTCTTCTTTCATGACATAACCTTCTGTGTTAGTAATTGCATCCGCTTCTTCTTTAGAATAAAACGCACCAATTGGTTTTGAAGGGTTTAGGAAGAGTGGGTCGTTTTCATCAACTAATACTTGTGTAATCAAAGCAGCAATGTTTTTTTTGATGGATTGCTTTACTAACTCGTTATGAATAGCATTTTGTAAATGAAAACCAATATAGCCTTGACTCATTGCCCCGCATTCTGGAAAAGGCATGTCGGGTGTAGATTTAGACTCGTTAAATGCTAAATTAATCATTCCCACTTGAGGACCGTTTCCATGAACAATAACAACTTCATGACCTTCTTTAATAAGTTGAACTATTGGTTTCGCTACATTTTTTAATAAGGATTTTTGTTCATCGGCATTGTTACCTAAGGCGTTACCACCTAAGGAGACAACATACCTACTCATATGTATCACACATTGTCGCAAGCATTACAGCCTTAATTGTGTGCATACGATTTTCTGCTTCAACAAATACTCGACTTTGTTTTGACTCTATTACTTCATCTGTAACTTCCATTTCACCATTTTTTACACGTGGATATTCATCTTGGAACTCATTTGAAATCTGTAGACCTACTTCAGTGTCCACCCCGTGGAACGCAGGTAAACAATGCATGAAAATTGCGTTTTTGCTTGCATTTGCGATCATGGCGCTATCTACTTGATAATCAGATAATTGTTTAATGCGAGAATGCCATACATCTTTAGGTTCTCCCATCGATACCCATACATCGGTATAAACAACATCAACATCTTTGGTTCCGATCATAGGGTCTTCTGTAAAATTAATTGTTGCACCGGTTTCTTTAGCAATTTCTTTACAATGATTAATGAGTTCTTGTTCAGGCCATAACTCTCTAGGGGCAACCCCAGTAAAGTGCAGTCCTAATTTTGCACTACCAATCATCAAACTATTTCCCATATTATTTCTAGCATCCCCAACGTAGGTAAACTTAATACCTTTTAGTTTGCCAAACTCTTCCTTAACAGTTAAAAAATCTGCTAATATTTGAGTTGGATGATACATATCAGTTAGTCCATTCCAAACCGGCACACCTGAATATTCAGCAAGTTGTTCAACGTCAGAATGTAAGTATCCACGGAACTCAATTCCATCATACATGCGTCCTAACACTCTAGCAGTATCCTTAATTGATTCTTTTTTACCCATTTGCGATCCTGCAGGACCCAAATATGTAACACCCATACCTAAATCGAGTGCGCTAACTTCAAAAGCACATCGTGTTCTTGTAGAGTCTTTTTGAAACAGTAATACAATGTTTTTGCTCTCTAAAAAACGGTGAGCCTTCCCCTCTTTTTTCTCTTTTTTTAATCTTTCTGATAAATTAATTAAATGTGTAATCTCTTCAGGGGTAAAGTCTAATAATGTAATAAAATTTTTTCCTTTTAAGTTCATTATGTCCTCCTATTTTAAATCCTCTCGGAAAATTGGCATACTCATACATCTTGGGCCACCACGACCTCTTGATAGTTCACTTGATGGGATTTCTAGTACCTTTATACCTTTTTGCTTAAATAATTCGTTTGTAATATGATTTCTGGAATAAACAATCACTTTACCCGGTTCAACAGTTAATGTATTAGCACCATCATTCCATTGTTCACGTTCACTATGTACAATATCACTACCACCGCAGTGGATTAATTCTATTTTTCGGTTTAGGTGTTTTTCCAAAATCGCTTCTAATGTAGTTACGACTTTAGTAACATGAACACCATCTTTATTTTTGGTTACTTCAAATATGGTTAATACTTTCATAATACCCGGATGGATAGCAAACACTCCGTAGTCAACTTGAGTAAACACAGTATCTAAGTGCATAAACGCTCGTGTTTTTGGAATGTTGAATGCGAGAATTGTTTTAAATGATTCGCCTGTTTCAAATAATGTTTCAGCTAAATGTTGGATTGCTCTTGGATCGGTTCTTTTTGATATTCCAATTGCTAAAGTCTCTTTGTTTAATATAAGGATATCTCCACCTTCAATATTGTAACGATTATCACGTTTATAATATTTCGGAATATTTTCATCTTTAAAGCGTGGATGATAATTAAACATATACTCAGAGAATATAGTTTCTCTTCTTCTTGTGTCGGTATACATTTTATGAATAGAAACGCCTTTGCCTATGGTTGCAAATGGATCACGCTGAAATAATATGTTAGGCATAGGATCAGTAAAGAATGGATATTCATCTTCTAACATATCCATAATAGATGTTGGTTTATTGGCTTTAAAGTCGTGTGTTCTAATTCCAGCAATCATCTTTTCAACCATTTGTAGTGGTGGTAAAGCTTTTAAGAATTTGAATATGCTTTCCTTAACTGATTTGGACTTTACCTGTGCTTCGTCTATAAATTGTCTGATAAACTCATCAATTATTTCTGGGTTTGCCTCTAATGCTTCTTTTACCATCTCGGTGATATATAAGACTTCAACACCTTCGTTTCTTAATGTTTCAGCAAAAGCATCATGTTCTTCCTGAGCTACTTTGAGATATGGGATGTCATCAAAAAGTAATTTCTCAAGAATAGTTGGGGTTAAGTTTTCTAGTTCTTTTCCCGGCCGATGTAGTAAAACTGTTTTAAGTTTACCTATTTCAGAATAAACATTCGGTTTCATACAAGTTCTCCTTTTCCATATATATTCTTGGCACGCGATTAGTTATAGTACATATAATTTCATAGCTAATAGTATCTAAACGTTTAGCTACATCATCTATAGTAACAAGTTTCGACCCCATAACCAAGACTTCATCGTTAAGTTTAATTGTTTCATCAATAAGAATAAATGTTTGATCCATGCAAATTCTTCCAATAATTTTATAAGTTTTGTCATGGATTTGTACAAATCCATTTTGATTTTTTCTAATAAATCCATCCGCATAACCAATTGGTAATATACCAATTAATTCATTTTTAGATGCTTGATAAGTAATACCATATCCAAGATATTCATTTTTATTGAGCGGTTTTATTTGAACTACCTGTGTTTTTAAGACTAACGCCGGTTTTAGAAAGTGTATGTCTTTTTCCAATGTTAATCCGTATAATGAAATACCTAACCTTACGTGAGTAGTTTCTGTAATATCTTTTTCATATTTAATTGCTGAAGATGAATTTGATACGTGAAGCATTGGAAACTTATAGGTAATATCTTGTAAAAGTGCTTTAAAGTTGCTTAATTGAAAGAGATAATAGGATTCATCTGAATCCGAGGTAGCAAAATGTGTATATAAACCTTCTAAGTTAATATTACTTTTACTAGATAATTGATTAATCAAATCTAATACTACTTTATTTGATTTAAATCCTAATCGATTCATACCAGAATCAAATTTTATATGGCATTTTAAAGGATAATCTGTTCTTAATACTTCGTTAGCTAGAAATTCATCACTAATAGTGATTGTAATGTTATTATCTGAACAGACTTTTAAAACAGTCCCGTCTATTACACCCATCACTAATATATCAATTTTTGTAAATTTTTCTCTAAGTTCAAGCGCTTCTTCTAGTAAACTTACAGCAAAATATTTAAACCCGTGCTTAATTAAATAATCCACAACCGGTATAGCTCCGTGTCCATAAGCATTTGCCTTAACCACAGGAATAATAGATTTATTTTTTATGATTTTTTGTATCACATCAATATTATGAGTGATATGATCAAGATGTATATTTGCAATAGTTGGACGATAAGCAGCCATAATTTCACCTAACCAATCTTTTTACTTTATATAATCCTTTTTTACGTATTTAGAAGTCATTAAACCTAATAAACTACCATAAGTTAACTCGAATTTTAATATGTCTCCAACTTTATAATCATAATCTGTATGGGTAAGATCTACTATAATATGATCACTACTACTTCCAATAAGTCTTACTTTTTGATCAACTGGAATCAATTCATGAAAATCAACATCTTGTTTTCCTAAAGCTAAAATGCCTCTTTTCATGAGTCCCAAATCATCAAATGTTGGGATTTTACCGAAGGCGTTCATTCCTATGGTTCCTTCTGGTATTGATGGTTTTAACTTAACTTCTATTAAATCTGCTTCAAGGATTATTACGTCTTGAAACGTGTGCTCAATATTTTCACCATAGGCAGTTTCTCTACCTAAAATTAATGATTCACCTAGTCTTAAATTGTTTACATATGGGATTTTCTCATTATTAAGTAGTAAATGTAAATGAGAAGAATTTCCTCCTGAAACAATTTCAGGATTAATGTTAAATTTTTCTTTAATAGTCTCAACTACTTGTACAAGTTTTTTTAGTGTGTGATCTTCTGGTATAATGCCACCAAAACAAGATAAGTTAGTTCCTATTCCTTTAAGGTTAATATGACTTAGCTCCATAATTTGTTCAATAAAACTATGAATATTTTCCTTATAAAAAAGACCTTCCCTTAAATCACCTATATCAATCATTAAAATGATGGAATGTGTTTTTTCAAGCTTTTTTGCCACTTCATTTAAATGCCTTATAGTAACAATCTCAGAGTTTAGTGAGATGTCTGATAAGTTAACTACTTCTTCGATTTCATGAAGTGACGGTATTCTTAATAATACTTTTGGCTTTGTTGATCTGATGCGTCTTAAATTTTCAATTCGAGAGTCTGCAATGTATTCGATTTTCGAGTGATTTAGTATGTTCACTAGTTCATTATCAGCACAAAAAACTTTTGTAACTGCCATTACAGTAATACCATGTTGATTGCATAATGAGTGTATGTAATCAACATTTTCTTTATATTTTTTTAAGTTGATTATCAATTTAGGATACATGCCAAACCTCCTCTTAAAATTTTAATGACTGCTTTAACAACTCTAGACTAATTTCAGAGTGCTTTAATGATAAAACACCAATACTAGACATAATGTAAAGTGTGTCCTTTAATATCTTTACATTTTCTTTAGGTAGTAATTTATGGGGATTTTGTCTAATATAATCTTTAATAATTTGTTCCGTATTATCAAGATAAATTAGTGGTCCTCCAGTAAGAATAATCGTTTTGACTTGTGATAAATCTTTTCCTTCTGGAATCATCTTTTGACCATTGGTTGTATATACCTTTTTCAAGTCCCCTGCATGTCTATCCAATGCTTTGAAAACACATGTTCTTGTTAGTTCATATACGAAAGATCTCTCGAGTTTTGTTTTTGGAAGGTAACTGTAATTTTTAAGTAGTTCACTAAATGTTTCTTCATTTATATCTAGTTTTTTAATTAGACGTTCTTTTTCGATAAAGTTAATAACATGTTTATGATTAATAAACACGCCTAAGTCACCTTCAACTGTTCTTTTTTCTTTGGCCTCGCCTTCTGAATATTTAATATACTCATCACTAGGGATTGCCACGGAATGAATATCAGTGGTTGCGCCACCTACATCAATCGTCATCAAGCTACCAATGGTATCATACAATAACATTGATGTCTCCATAACTGATCCTGGTGTTGGCATAATAGAGCCATTTACCATATCTTTTATATGTTCCATACCTTTAGCGTGTATGATGTGTTCTTCAAATGTTTGATAGATTACTTTACGTAATGGTAAGATATTTAAAAAATCTACTCTTGGATAAACATTTTCAACTATTTTTAAAAATCCTTCTTGTGTAGATGTTTTGAAGAATTCTATTATTTTATGATGGTTTGCGACATTACCTGCATAAATAATTGGCACATTTAAGTTTAAATTTGCAACTTTTTTTACGTTCTCAAATGCAGTTTCTTTTTCACCAAAATCTGTCCCACCAGCAACAATAATCATATTAGGTTTAATATCTATAATTTGATTAAGGTCATCCTCTTCGATGATACCTGCTGAAACAAGATGAATGTTTGCGCCTGCATTTAATGCAGCTTCCTTTGCAGCTCTAACAGTCATTTCATAAACAAGTCCCGAGACTGTTACTCTAAGTCCTCCCGCTGCACTTGATGCGGCAAACATTTCATCGTATGATAATTCAGAAACGTTCAAAAATCGTTTTAATTCATTAATAGCTTCTATTAATCCTTCACGTACATCGGTATTTACTGTAGTGTTTGCAACACCTTTACCGATGAATTTTGTTTTTCCAGCAAAGTTAAATGCATTTACAACGGTTGTTGTGCTCCCAATTTCTGCAACTAAACAATCAATCCTCACTATGTATCATCGCCTTATGCTTGTTCACGATTAAACTTGCGATATGAATCCCTTTTGTACCTCTTCCAAATCCTTCATCCATTTTATTTTTACGCGCAATTTCAGGAGTTACTTGGGTTCCACCAGCAATCAAAATTAATTTATCACGTACGCCTTTTTCTATGGCATAATTATGTAGTTTTTCCATGTTTTTGTAATGTACATCATCGTGAGAAATAATCGTAGACATCATAATACATTGAGCATCCATTTCAATGGCTGCATCAACAAATTTTTCTATAGGTACACTAGTTCCAAGATAAGTATATTTGATTCCGAACTTTTCTACGCCACCATGTTTAATATCTAGAACTTCGCGAATTCCGACACTATGCTCGTCGCTTCCTCCAGTACCTGCAATTACTCTAAGTGGGTACTTTTTAACATATTGAATAATATCTTCTTCACTGATTGTTTCAGCGTCTTTAGGAATTGTTAACTCATCAATATTAATATCAAAGTCGACTTTACCTTTAACTTGAACCCTTGTGCCTTCTGAGGGGTGTAAAACTTCTTTGTGGATAACTTCAACATCTTTTAAGTTCATACGTCTTGCAGTTTCAAGAGCTGCTTCAGCTGCAATTTTAATAGATGTTGGGAAGAATAAATCCAAAGTAACAACACCATCACCCAACCATTCTACTTCAGGTTTTAATAAATTAGTGTTTCTATATTTTTCAGTTTCTTCTAAACGCAAATAAACATTATCTGTTTCATCTAACTCATCTATAAATACAATTTTTTCGGGTTTTTCTAAAGTACATCCCTCAATTAAAAGTGATGGATTATCAACAAATTCTTTTCCGTACTGTTCAATATTATTATAACCATAATGGGCTGTAACTGGAGCCATATAATCTTTATCTCTTTTTACGACGCTAGCATTTCCGACTCCACCTTCAATTTCACGCGCGATGCCATCACCATTTCTTTGTGGATATTCACCGCTATCTACGAACATTCCGGCTTCAACCGCTTTAAAATAACCACCCATTTCGATGATTTCTTCCAACATTAAAACAGCGCGTTCTTGGATTTCGCGTTTCTTATCATACAAATATCCATCTGATTTAATTGTAACCATGCTCAACAAATCATCCATACCTACTAAAGCTTGTTTTGCGGTATCTAAAGCCTCTATATTATAGATATGCCAAGGTACATTTCGACCTTCATCTGGTGTTATAGTACTTTGTATATCTGCCGAAGTTAATCTGGAGATTAGTAAGTTTAACACATGCGTTACAGTCGCTTCACGTGTTGAAGAATCCATATATTTTGTGTTCATTTGTGCACGCATTTTATATCGATCAAAAAACTCTCTAAGTGCTACTGCATATGGTAAATTAAGCTTTAAATCTGGTGTGGGTGAAGCTGCAGGTGGCACAGTAGATAAACAAATATTTTCAGGAAGTATTCCAACTTTTTCACTAAATACTGAATTTATCGCATGCTGAACTAATAGTTCTGGCATGACTTTCCAAGCATCTCTAGCAGTTGCATTAGCGTTGTGTGCGCCATCAATTTGGGCAATACCAGCGTATGCCAATACTTTTTTACTTTCTGCTGCATCAATAAAGCTTCTAACCATATTTATATTTCTATATAAAACATTATATTGTGGATCTTGATGGGCTCCATTAACACCTTCTTCAGCAAATAAAACTGCTATTTCCGGTCCGGCAACGCCTGATACATAAGAATGATAATTTATTGGTCTTCCTACTTCTTCTTCAATCAAATCCAACGCTCTTCTTTGCGCTCTAACTTGTTTTCTGGTGACCGGAATTCCACCTACACCTTGTGGTGTTCCTTCTAGTAGTCCATCAAAATGAGATTGCCCTGCAGTTCTAATAACCATTATATGATCAGCACCATGGTACGCAGCCATTCTCATTCTTCTAATATCATCTTCAAATCGACCAGAAGCTATTTCAGTTGTAATAACACAATCTGGTTGTGGGTCTATATTATCTAATGCCGCCGCACTTGGTAAAGGCACATAGTTTTTCAAAATTGGACTTGCTTGTTTATACGTAAATCCTCTTAACTTAATATCTTTTACATCTCTCCATACCCAACTACGTTTCTTAGTTTGATATTTATCTAAATCTTTCAGAATATTATGTATATTTAGCTTTTCATTAGGTACTAACTTATTATCCATTGTTAAAAACCTCCTGTAAGAAGTCAATTGTGTCCTCTTTAATAATGGAAATTCCAGCTTCTCTTATAGTCATATTTTTCTTTGTGGCGATTTTATACACACAATGACCTGCGCCTTTTCTAAGTAAATTATATTCATTAAGCTTATCAGCTATCTCTTTCGCTTCAATACTAGAAAATCCCATTCTTAAAAGAATACTTCTTTCAATAGATTTTGTTGTATGTGTATAACTAAGCTCAAGTAATGGATCTACAAGCTTATCTGAAAGTTCGTAAAAGTACTTCTTTAATTCTGAATCTGTCATACCTTCTAAATGTTTTCTTCTAGTTAAATAGTCATCATTTCTTTCTTTCATAATCATACCTCCAAATATTCTAATCTATTTCTTTAGTTAACTTATCTAACTCAGATTTGTTTATATTGAGTTCATCCAATAGAAATCGAACTTCATCTTCAACTAAATCCTTAAGGTTAAATGGTTTTTTATTTTCTTTTTCATAATCTTTCATAATTCGTTTAACATATGATTTTCTTAACTGTTTTAACTCTATTTCTTTAATTGAAATATCCATTGCAGATGATGGGAAAATTATGTTTTTACCTGGAATTTCTTCATTAGGTTTCCCAAACAAAAGTTCTACACCATTTTTCTTAGCAAAAGATAATTGTGGTTGATGATGTTTTCCTGCTCCAGTATACTCAGTTTCTTGTACAATAATAACTTCATCTTGTTTCATTGTTTGAGCTAGTTTAAAAGCCACAGCTAAACTTGTATTACCAGCAGGACCTCGCTCTAAGCCTTCTAAAATTGCTAATGCCTCGGTTATGAAAAAAACACTTCCTTGATTAACTGTAAAATATTTATCCATATATCTTAGTGGCCTAGCTGCACTTCTAGGTACATCACTGCGATCAGGGAATACAGTAAAAGGAACACCGAACCCTGTATGACCAGTTGTAAAAGATTTTTTATTAAAATCGTTATCACTAGCCATATGTAAACCTTCTAGATTAACACTAGCTGCAATGATTTCAGTATTTACAGCTCCTGCTTTTATTAATCCTCTAGCAGTTCCGGTTAAGTTACCACCACCAGCATTAGTACATATAACAACTTCAGGATACTTCCCTATTCTTTCTTGACACTGTTGAGCAATTTCTACACCTAATGTTTCTATTCCCATAATCCCATAAGGTGAATATAAAGATGCATTAAAATATCCAGTTGTATCTAGTAAATGTAAAAACATATAAAACAGTTCTGGTCCAACACTTAATTGGACTACCTCTGCACCAAACGCTTCACATGCTCTTGCTTTCTCAAGTATTTCTGGTTGTGCCTTGTTATTTGAATCAAAACATTCTTGTACTATAATACATTTCAATCCGTTTTTGGCAGCCAAAGCTGCTATTGCAGCTCCATAGTTACCGCTTGTTGCAGCTATAACGCCTTTATAACCTAGTTTTTTTGCTTGATATATACTCATAGCTGCTCTTCTTGCTTTAAAAGAACCACTTAAATTAGAAGCTTCATCTTTCACAAATATTCTTGCACCAAATCCAGGTTTAGAAAACTTTCGTGCATAAGTAGTTAAATTCTTTAGTTCTAGTAATGGTGTGTTACCAACCATTGAATTATTTTGAATTTCTTTTACTTGTTCTAAGGTAAAGCCTGAATAATCCATTAATTTTTCGTAATCAAAACCTATTCCTTTATTCTCGAACATGTTGTAATCAATTCCAACAGATTTATATATAATTTCATTTTTTCTATTTAATATATCATCGACATTAAAACTCATCATTATTACCCCACATTTCTGATAAGATAATATTTTTCATGGTATAAATTTCCTCAATAAAATCACCATACGAATGCTTATATTTAGGTTCTACTTCTTTTAGTTCGCCTTTTACGATTCTACCAGTTGTTGTTTTTATTTCAGCTTCTTCAAATAGCTCAGCCTCATGAGTTAGGTTTCCTTTAATCCACATTTTTAGAGGTACTTTCTTTGTATCATCAGGTATATTTGCTGCTCGATCATCAGGTAGTAAAACATGTTTTCTTAAACGTACATATTTTCCTTTATCAATTAACATAATAAATCAACCTTTCCTATATAAAAAAACGCATCCTTTTCACACGTAATTATAATATCATAAAAACCCTTACATTGTACACCTAATAAACTAAATTAGTACTTGTAAAAAAGAGAGAGTATTGTAAAACTCTCTCTTTACTGTAAGCGCTTGTTTATCTAACGATTAAATCTCTCATATCTCCCAAAATGGCTCTTGGTATTGGTAGGTCAATCATGGTTTTTAAACCTGGTACAGAATTAATTACTTGTGGAATCATATTCACACACATTGCAATTGTTCCTATTCCGCCATCAATTTCTGGATTGATTGATAAATTTACATTGGGATTTCCTTTGATTGTAACATAATCACCTGTATGAGTTCCTTCTAATTCTGGTTCAATTTGTTGAGGATGTTTCATGTCTATAAATACAGAGTTTCCAACATATCCTTGTGCTGTCATATCTATTCCTGCTAAGTTATTAGGTTTAACCTCTGCATACTTACTTTTTCTATAGACACTAGAAACTATTGGTTTCATTTGTTGCTCAAATTTATCTAGTTTAATGCCAATCGCATCGGCAATCATATAAACACTCTCTTTAAAGCCTACATGACCAGCTAAAGAATTATCTGCGCTACGATCTTTAAACTCTTTTTGAGTTATTCCTACGCCTTGTTCTTCCATAACTGTTGGTCCAAATGGACTTAAACTGTTTACTCTTCGAGCTTCTATGTGTTGCACCTCCGACATAACACCAGTTAGAGCAATAACTAATAAATCCATGACAAATCCAGGATTAATCCCTGTTCCTAATATAGTCACATTATTTTTAATAGCTAGTTCATTCATTTCTTTTGATAGTTCTGCTTCAGAAGCATATGGATATGCCATTTCTTCAGCTGTGCTAATTACATTAATACCAGCCTCTACTATTTTTTTAATTTTTGGAAAGGCTTTGTTGGTAAATGAGTCTGTTGCTAATATTGCAATATCAATCTTATTATTATTTATGATAAAGTCCATATCATTACTAATTATTACAGGCTTATGATTATAATCTACATCTAAAAAAGTCTTAAAATCTTTACCTACATAATTAGTGTTAAGATCACATACTCCAACAATTTCAACACCTTTTTTATTTAATAACATATCAGCAATACCTTTCCCCATTGCTCCATAACCCCAAATGACTACTTTAATGTTTTCCATGATTTCCTCCAATTTAATGTTTTTATATCCACGTAAATAATAACATAAAAGCCCTTACATTGTGAAGAATCTTTAAATTAAAAAAGTAACCTTAATATATCTGGTTACTTTTTTAATATATCAGTCCCAATTTTTTTCGTTCAATGTTATTTTTGATATCGAGGTAATACCATTGCGCAAGGCAAAAACATCAGTATTTTCAGGGATATGTTGAGGTATTATATTTCTTGTGTGTGTAAAAGTATTACCATTAATCTCTCCGTCTAATAGCATTTTCACATAATATAATTGAGTTTTTAAAATTCCTTTATCTTCATCATATTTTTCTCTTGGAAAATTAACATTAAGTATATAGTTTTCGCTCAGCAATTGATTTTCTAATATATATCTAAATGTTCTTTCAAAATATCTTTCCATATTTTTCGTTCCCTTATAATCTGCTGAAAAAGCAACTGCTTTAAATCCGTGATAATTGGCTTGTAAAGCTGCTCCAACTGTACCAGAATAAATTGTATCAATTCCGATATTATATCCTTTATTTATACCAGAAACCACTAAATCTGGTTTTATTTTTAATCCATACAATCCGAATGTAACGCAATCGGCTGGAGTACCATCAACTGCGTAGTGTTTATCATCTATCATATCAAATTTTATTCCTTTAATAGTAATTGAAACACTTTTTCCTGACTGTTCTTCTTTTGGAGCAATTGTAATAACATTTGCAAATTTTGATAACACCTTCTCTGCAAATTTTAATCTCTCGGAATTAATTCCATCATCATTAACCAATAAAATATTCACTTTTATCATCCTTCATCAAATAGATATTTTTTTATATATTCACAAAAGTACTTAATATTGTCGTTATTATATTTAACATGCTTTGGTATGATTTTTCCACTTTCATATTCAGGCATTGCAATAAATGCATATAAATAAATTTGATACATATCCTTGAGGTAGTTACTCATCAATTCTTTATATATTATAAGCTCTAATTCTTTTTTTTGCCACAAATTCGACATATTAGGAAAATGATCTGATAATCTATATTCGAGTAACAATATTTTATCTTGAAACTTAAAAATGTAATCAACTCTTCTATCTTTAGAAAACTCGATTTTATACTCACTAAATATTTCAAGTCTATTAAACTTTTCATCGTTATTTAGTAACTCTCTTAAATTAATAAAAATTCTTTTATTTATTATATAACTGTCTAACCATGAAACTATTTCTGCTATTGATACATTTCTTCTGAAAAGTTTCTTTTCTGAGAATTGCTTTTTTAATAAATTAACATATGATTTGTCTTTAATAAAAGAACCTCGCTCGTTCAAATTCCCTGATTGAATTTTCCAAATCCCGTAAATATTTAAATCTTCGTAATAAATCATGAAGTCTTTAGGACAAGCAAAATATAGCATTGAATTATTTTTTAACATAAAATCACTCCTCAAATATTATAATACACATAAGTTAAGTGATTTACTGCTTTGTGATATTGAAAATCAATAAAAAATAAATTAAATAAAAAAAAGCCACATAATGGCTAATTAAAGCGATGATGGTGGCTCAGGGCGGAATCGAACCGCCGACACACGGATTTTCAGTCCGTTGCTCTACCAACTGAGCTACCGAGCCTAAAAAAATGGCGGTCCCGACGAGACTCGAACTCGCGATCTCCTGAGTGACAGTCAGGCATGTTAACCGCTACACCACGGGACCATTTGGTTGCGGGGGAAGGATTTGAACCAACGACCTTCGGGTTATGAGCCCGACGAGCTACCAGACTGCTCCACCCCGCGATATATTTGTTGCTCAGTAATTATAACAAGTAGTAAATAAAATGTCAATGGCGGAGGAAGAGGGATTCGAACCCCCGCGGCGCTTTCACACCCTGTCGGTTTTCAAGACCGATCCCTTCAGCCAGACTTGGGTATTCCTCCGAATAATTTTTGCTTAATGGTGGACCCGGCAGGACTCGAACCTGCGACCAACCGGTTATGAGCCGGGAGCTCTAACCAACTGAGCTACGGGTCCATACTTGGTAGCGGCGAAGGGATTCGAACCCCCGACCCTTCGGGTATGAACCGAATGCTCTAGCCAACTGAGCTACACCGCCATACTGCCAATAAGCGATTATAATACGTTTAAAATATGGTGGAGCCTAGCGGGATCGAACCGCTGACCTCCTGCGTGCAAGGCAGGCGCTCTCCCAGCTGAGCTAAGGCCCCACAACATTATACATGGTACCTAGGGCCGGACTCGAACCGGCACGGTATTGCTACCATTGGATTTTAAGTCCAACGTGTCTACCAATTCCACCACCCAGGCATATGGTGTCCCGCAGAGGATTCGAACCTCTGACCCTCTGATTAAAAGTCAGATGCTCTACCAACTGAGCTAGCGGGACGTGTATAATGGTGCCGGAAACAGGAGTCGAACCCGTGACCTACTGATTACAAGTCAGTTGCTCTACCAGCTGAGCTATTCCGGCGTTAAAATGGTGGAGGATAGCGGGCTCGAACCACTGACCCCCTGCTTGTAAGGCAGGTGCTCTCCCAACTGAGCTAATCCTCCGGGTTTGTTTGGTGGAGCCTAGCGGGATCGAACCGCTGACCTCCTGCGTGCAAAGCAGGCGCTCTCCCAGCTGAGCTAAGGCCCCAAAATGGTGGGCCTGAATGGACTCGAACCATCGACCTCACGCTTATCAGGCGTGCGCTCTAACCACCTGAGCTACAGGCCCCCATACCATTTTTGTTTGTTAAGTGCGTGTAATATTCTACTATTTTTAAAGTGAGTTGTCAACACATTACATTGTTTTTTTCCATTTTCTATTTTTGGGGAAAAATATAATGATTTAAAACAAATAATGTGGCTGGGCTAGGTGGATTCGAACCACCGATGTCGGAGTCAAAGTCCGATGCCTTAACCTCTTGGCCATAGCCCAAAGAATGGTGGAGGGGGACGGATTTGAACCGCCGAACCCTAAGGAACAGATTTACAGTCTGCCGCGTTTAACCACTTCGCTACCCCTCCGGACACGCAATTAACATTTTATACTAATTAATTTAAAAAAGCAAGTGATATTTACTCCATTTTGATATTGTACTTTTTGGCTAAACTACGCAATATTTCATTTTTTATATTAATGTTCAAATCTGAAGACATTGTTAATGTATACATTAGAATATCGGCTAGTTCCTCTTTAACATTTTCTATATGTACATTTTTACAATCATCTTTAAAATTGATCAGCAACTCTATAGCTTCGATTAATATAGACTTTGATAATGCATTCGGAGTATCGTTTACTTGCCATCCTTGACTATTGCGATACTCTATAATCATATCAGCAATTTCATTTATGTTTCTCTTCATTGAGAACAATCACCTTTTTAACATTTCTTATAAACTTTACTCTATCAAGCATAACGATTCTCTTGCAGTTTATACATTCCAGTTTTACATCAGCACCATATCTTACAACAATCCATTCATTAAATCCACAAGGATGACCCTTTTTCATAACAACTTTATCGCCAATTTTAATATCTTTACTTTCCATTCTTGTTCATCATCCTTTCATCTTGTTTATAATTTCCTTAAGATGATTAGAATCTTTAAACTTAATTTTAATCGAATTATTAGTTAACTGTACTTTGGTGTTAGCTCCAAACTGTGATTGAAAGTGTGTTGTAGCAACTTCATGCATTTCTTTTATATCGCTATCAACAGTTCGTTTATTATTCTTAACTTTGTTTTTTTTCTTGCGTACCAATTCCTCTAATTTTCTAACTGTAATTTGTTCTTTTTTTATTTTATTAGCCAAATAGTCTATAAACTCAATATCTTCAAGTTTACTTAGTACTCTCGCATGAGCCATGCTAATTAAACCTTTGTTCACATCTTCTATAATGGTAATGGGTAAATTTAATAATCCAATCATATTGGTTACATAAGATCTACTTTTACCAATTTTCTTCCCTAGTTCAGCTTGAGTAAGTCCTAAATTTTTTATCGCTCTTTCAAATGCAATAGCCTCTTCAATAGGTGTTAGATCTTCCCTTTGAAGATTTTCTAGTATGGATAATTCTGTTAGGTAGATTGAATTATAATCCCTGATAATTGCTGGAACTGTTTTTTTGCCTGCAATAATAGAGGCTCTAACTCTTCTTTCTCCTGCAACTAGAATAAAACCATTATTATATGGTTTTAGAATAACTGGTTGAATAACTCCATGTTCCTTAATTGAATCAGCTAGTTGTTTTAATGCGGTGCTATCAAAATTAACACGTGGTTGATTTGGATTTGGTTTAATATCTGTTATATTGATGTCGATTATTTCTTCATTATCTTTAATTTGTAGTTTATTTTCTTCGATTAAATCTTCTATATTTCTTCCTAAAATATCTTTATTCAATGTTGGCCACCATCTCTTTCGCTAAATTTTGATAGCTAATTGACCCTTTAGACCTTGGTGAAAACTCTGTGACTGGTAATCCATAACTAGGAGCTACGGAGCATTTAACATTTCTAGGTATGATTGTCTTAAATACCTTTTCTTTGAAATATGTTTTTACTTCATTAATGACTTCATAGCCAATATTACTTCTAGTATCTAGCATTGTAAGTAAGACACCTTCAATAGTTAATGTTTTATTATTATGTTTTTGCTTGTTTTGTATAATTCTTATTGTATTCAATAATTGTGTTAATCCATCCATAGCTAAAAATTCACACTGAACAGGTATTAAAACCGCATCAGAAGCCATTAAGGCATTAATTGTAATAATTCCAAGAGATGGCGGACAATCTATTAATATAAAGTCATAATTGTCTTTTATTTTATTTAAGGCATTAGATAAAATAAATTCTTTGTCATCATGGTTTAGTAGTTTACTTTCAATGTTTGTAAGTTCAAATCTTGCAGGCAGAATATCAACATTAACACTATGAACCTTTTGAATAATTTTGTTAATATCAATACCGTTAGTAAATAAATCAGCTACGGTATATTCTAAGTTTGCCCTATTAACCCCCATATACGTAGTTGCATTTGCTTGGTGGTCAATATCCACTAATAAAACTTTCTTACCTAAATAAGAAAGTGAACTCGCTAAATTAACGCTAGTTGTTGTTTTTCCAACGCCACCCTTTTGATTACTTATAGCTATTATTTTCCCCATCATACACCTCTATTGCTAACACTTTAGGATAAGAATAATTTTACCATATAATCACTAATAATTCGACACTATAAAAGAAGAACTTATCCACAAAAAATGTGGATAAGTTTTACTTAATTGAATTCTCGAATAAATCCTGATTACTTAGGAAAAATGTTACATCTTCATAAGATATAAACTCTCTAAACTTTTTCGATTCGATTATCTCCACTATTTCTTCATGTGAAAGATATCTTTCTAATCTTCCCCACTTATCTTTCTGAGATTTTTCTGTTTTTAAAAACTTATAAATGTATACCAACAATATCACTTTATTTGTACGGTTTGATAATAAATTATTAATTTGAAACTCATATCTCTTAGTTTTTTCATCTGTTCCGGACTTAAATTGGCAAATAAAATCAAAAAGTAATCCAATCATTTGCGAATTAGAATTAAGCAAATATTTTCTAAACTCAGACGTATATTTTTTTACAACTGAGTTTGAATTTTTATTTTCTATGTCTTCAATATTCAGATGGTGTAAGTAAAAATAAAACTCAACCGCTTCAGATATTGCATTTCCATCATGTTCAAAAAACTCATTCATAAATATTGATAGTTCACTAACGGCCTGTTGAAATGAATAATTATCATAAATTGGATCTATATTATTCCTATCGTCTATTTCATTACTATATTTCATAGCAATTTCTCTTAAGTTCTTAATACTTCCATCGATTTGTAAATATCTATTGTTTAATTTTTCGTTCATACTATCCGATAACACAAAATGAACTAGAAATATTAAGTAAAAGCCGATTAAGGTACTTTGATAAATAATATTAGAAATAAATAAGTCTACGGCAATACTTTCTTGTAAACTGACTCCATGCGTTCCTACGTAATATATTCCATAGATAGTAATCGCTCCACCATAAAATAAATATGTAAGCATATCTTGGTAGAAAATAATGATTATAAGTGTAATGAAAAATAATAAATACCCATACAGTTGGTTTGTTCCTGCAATATAGTAAACAGTTAATCCAATAAAGGTATATATACTAAGGTGCATGGATATGCGAACTTTATTTGTCGTTAACATTACAATACTTAATATAAACATAAAAATAAAACTTACTGGAACTAATATAACAAACCCAATGGCGAACTCTTCAAAGATAGAAATGGGTACTGTTAAAGCTCCGAATATAAACATAAAGAATAAAACTAAGGAGACTTTCAATTTTAATAGTTCACTTGGTGATAAAAATTCTGAACTTTTAATGCTACTAATTAAATTTTTCATAGTTTCACCTTCTTATTGAAAGCGTCCTGAACAATCTTATCAAAAACTTCTGAATTTCCTTGATAGATATTTAGAATATCTGGATTGATAGTATATAAAAATTCACTGTTTTTGAACAAATACTGAATCATATCATCATCTAAAGCCTTTAAAAATTGTTTGTCAACTTTTAATAATGTGTAAAATACAGCAAATGTAATGATTTTTGTGTATCTAGAATCGGTAAGATTGTTTAGAGTTTTAAACATGTTATCACTTGATATTTTTTCATCACTTCCAGCGTTAATTGCTTGACTTGACTTAAACAAAAGATAATGGATTTTGCTATGTAGATCAAGTTTTAACTGTTTTAACTCATCGATATCGTCAGCATCATAATCAGGATATAGCTTTAATATTTCGTGTTCAGGTGTTTTTCCCAACTTCTGTATAATTTGAAGACGTTCTAAAAAAATGTTCTCAATGTCTATTTTCTTAGTTAACTCATTTGAGAAGGATTTAACCTGTTGGTAATAATCATTAGCATTTAATGATTGAGGTAAATAAGTTACTTTTAAATCTTGTATAAGTCCTAGCATTCTAATCTCTGCTTCTTTAATTTGAGCGAGTTTATTGTATAAGAAATTTTTTCTATTAATTAAAATAAATGACGAAATAGAAAGTAAAGCAACAAACACAGCTAAGAATATATAAATGTAAATAACCTGAATATTTGTGCTTTCTGACCTAAATATGTTTGGATATCTCCAAACAATTATGATACCAAGAAAAAATAGTGATATATTGTTTATTAATGCTGCTTTTTTATCTTGATATACAGAAACCACGGCATATGCTAAAAACAAAAAAGTAAACACACTAGGAGATTGAATTTCAACTATTAGTGTCACTGCAATCATATAGATAGATAGCGTAGTTATATACATTGCTAATTTTAAACTGTTAAAGTAATCTTCATAAGCATAAAAAGCAAAATTTACCCCAAATAATGCAATGAAAAAAAGTCCATAAACTATCATCGTATATGTCCCAATATCAGAGTAAAAAAGAGTAAGCATAATTGGCGCAACTAAGCCAAGTAAAATGATATTCACAAATAGTGTTTTGCGTTTTAAATATTTCAGTTCAAGTTCTTCTTTATGGACTTCGATATTTGAATTTGTTTTGTCTAAACTCCTATACGGAAAAAATTCCATACAATCACCCCGTCAATTTATAAAGGTATTTTTTTAATTTGTTGAAATGGTCTTGGATATTTTTTAGGTGTTTGCGATTTCTTGATAATTTTAATTATATATCTTTCCATATCATCATATGAATAATTAATTATTTCTTCTTTAATGCCGCCTAAAGTTTTCATTGCATTTTCAGATAATTTTAACTCTTCCTGTAATTTTGCGGATTTTAGTGGTAAAAAGTATCCATTTAGTTTTACAAAAGGTAAGCAAAACTCACATAATATATTTAATGGTGCTACTGCTCTTGCTGTAACAATATCATAAGTATTCCTTGTTCCAAAATCTTCAATTCTACTATGTGTAGCTTGAAAACTAATCTCTAATTTTTCAGATAAAACCTCTAAAAATTTAATCCTTTTATTCAATGAATCTACAATAGTAACTTGCAAATTAGGATAAACTATTTTTAGTGGAATACTTGGGAATCCTGCACCACTACCAACATCAAGGATAGTTTGGTCTTTCAAATTTACAGCTTTCCCTACACAAATAGAGTCATAAAAATGTTTTAAGAAAACTTCGTGCTTTTCTGTAATAGCGGTTAAGTTAATTTTTTCATTCCATTCGATTAATACTTCATAATATATCTCGAACTTTTGGTATTGTTCATCTGTAAGTGTAACATTAATTTCTTGTAGCTTCTTTAAGAATAATTCTTTCATCCTAATCACCTTGATTTATTTTATCATATTTTGTCATGACTTTAAATTAAATAAAGCGGTTAAATGGCTCATCCATTTAACCGCTAAGGTATTACTGAGTGGTTTGTTCTTGATTAATCGATTTCATATAGACCAACAAGATTGATATATCGCTTGGATTTACCCCACTAATACGTGAAGCTTGTCCGATTGTTAGAGGTCTGATTTTTTTTAACTTATCTTTTGCTTCACTGGCTAGATTCCTAATACCGGTATAATCAATGCTTTCTGGAATCTTAACATTTTCCATTTGCAATAATTTATCTGCTTGTTTATTTGCCTTAACAATATATCCTTCATATTTAATATCAATGTCCACCTGTTCAAAAATTTCTTCTTCATAATTTAGAGAAGGTATGAAATCCTGCATCATTTTAGAACTTATTTCCGGTCGTTTAACTAAGTCATAAAAGCTCGTTTTGTCTTTCAAATGTGATGATCCTAGTTCATTAACTTTTACATTAGTTATCTGGTTAGGATATAAAATGTATTCCTTTAGTTGAAGTTTTAATTGGTCTATTTGTTTCTGTTCATAAAGATATTTTGAATATGTCTCTTCATTAACTAGACCAATATTATAACCATAATCAATTAATCTTGAAATGGCGTTATCATGTCGCAATAACAATCTATATTCTGCTCTTGAAGTTAGTAATCTATAAGGTTCTAGAGTGCCTTTAGTTACTAAATCATCAATTAACACACCAATATACGCTTCGTTTCTTTTTAAAACTAAAGGTTCTTTTCCCTCAAGCTTAAGTACAGAATTAATTCCAGCCATTAGTCCTTGACAAGCTGCTTCTTCATATCCACTTGTACCATTAATTTGACCTGCAAAGTAAAGACCTTTTACATCTTTTGATTCTAATGTAGGCCATAATTGTCTTGCATCAATGGCATCGTATTCAATAGCGTAAGCATATTTAGTAATAACGGCGTTTTCAAGCCCTGGTATTGAATTAATCATTAATTCTTGTACATCGTGAGGCATTGACGTAGAAAAGCCTTGTACGTAAATTTCATCAAGTTCTTTTGATTCTGGTTCTAAAAATATTTGATGTCTTTCTTTATCTTGAAAACGTACTAACTTATCTTCAATAGATGGGCAATATCTAGGTCCCACACCTTCGATTACGCCACTATACATAGCAGATTTATCTAAATTCTGTTTTATAATCTCATGTGTTTTAGGTGATGTGTATGTTAAGTAACATGGATATTGTTCAGAAATATCATAAGATTTGTTGGAATAGTGACTAAAGTGTCTAATAACTGAATCGCCATCATGACGTTCTGTTTTACTAAAATCTATTGATTCTCTAAGCAATCTAGGTGGTGTCCCTGTTTTTAATCTAAACAAATTAAAACCTAGTTCTTTTAATTGTGGACTAAGCCCTAATGAAGGTTTTTGTTTATCCGGTCCCATGCTTGTTGATGACGAACCAACTAAAATTTTGCTATCTAAATAAGTTCCTGTTGTAATGATTACACTTTTTGAAAAGTAAACTTGACCATTCTCAAGATTAACGCCTTTTACATGATTATTTTCGATAATTAGAGATTTCACATAAGCTTCAACGACATCTAGATTTTTTTGATTTAAAATAACTTCTTTCATTCTTCTAGAATATGTCACTTTATCTGATTGTGCACGTAAAGCCCTAACAGCTGGTCCTTTTGAGTAGTTTAAAAGACGCATCTGAATTTGGGTTTCATCTGCGTTTATTGCCATTTCTCCACCAAGTGCATCAATTTCTCGAACCACAATTCCTTTTGCGGGACCTCCAATTGAAGGATTACATGGCATTGAAGCTATAAAATTAATATTACCTGTTACAAGTAATGTTTTTTTGTTTAATCTTGCAGTCGCTAAACACGCTTCACTTCCAGCGTGCCCACCACCAATTACGATTACATCATACATATTTATCACCTTTTCAAACCTATTGTATTATGATTTAGTTTAATAGTAAAGAATATTACCTTTGATAAGCCATCCGATTAATATATAATAACATTAAGAGGTGATATCATGGCTAAATATAACGTTTTAATCATCGAGGATGAACCGACCATAAACCGTATGGTCTCAAATTATTTTAAAGCTGAAGACTTCAATGTCTTAAGTGCGTTGAATGGTATTGATGGTTTGAAACTTTTCAATCATAATCCTGTGGATATTGTTTGTTTAGATATAATGATGCCAGGAACAAATGGATGGGAAGTTGCAAGGGTCATTAGAGAAACTACAGATATTCCAATTATAATGATGAGTGCTTTATCTGAAGAAGAAGATATATTAAGAGGCTATTCTTTAAAAGTTGATGATTATATTACAAAGCCTTTTAACCCTAAAATTTTGGTTGCCAAAACAAAAAACTTACTTGAACGTATAAAGCATCAAAATGATAATATTGTTCATTCTGGAATCATTAGTACAAATCATATTATTGTAAACACCAATACGCATAAAATATTCATAGATAATGTAGAAGTTGAAATGTCAAAAACTGAGTTTGACTTATTAAAATACTTTGTTGAGCATGAAGGGAAAATTTGCTCAAGAAATCATTTGCTTGATGAAGTTTGGGGAATTGATGTGTATGTCGAAGATCGTATAGTTGATACTTACGTTAAAAAATTAAGAAAACATCTAGGTCAATATGCTCACTATATAAAGACTGTATTTGGGGTAGGTTACAGATTTGAATCGTTTGATGCGTAAAATACTTGCGCTTTATGCAAAACTCTCTTTAGCCACGCAAATTATCATAACAATTATACTAGTCTTTATAACGTTTTTCATCTTGCAATTATTTTTAAACTCAGTCTTTTTCAGAAATTATTATATTGATCGTGAAATTCAATCGTTTGAAGTTGAGCTTGATAACTATGTTGATACTATGCGTTCAGCATCCAGTGTACAATATTTCGACATTATGTATGATTTCACAAGATCTAGTAATGCTTATTCGGTAATACTAGATCAGAACTTTAGAATTTCTTCATATCAATACTCTGAATATTCTATTCAAATTTTTGACGATGAAACCTCAGTAACTTATCGTTTATTGATTTTAGATAATGATTATAGTTATCAGGTAGGTGACGCAGTTCAAGGCATTGTGATACAATCAATTGATTCATTTTATTCTATTAGAACACTCGTGGTTAATGGAGATGTATATTACAATCAGACCTGTTTTCAAGATTGCATAGAGTTTAACGGTGAAATTGTTGAAGTAAATAAGCCATCTAATTTGAATTATCTATTTGAACAAAGTCCTTTAGTTCAATCTGAAATCCGACGCATATCTAGTAATTCAATTATCTTAAACAATTACAGTTATGAACGTGGATTCAAATATCAAACTTCTGACGGTCCTGTAGATTCTATGGTTTTTATTCAACCTTTAGGTGATTGGAATTATATAATGACTGTTATCCAAATACAGGATACTCAAAACATTATTGGAATTGTTTCCTCATATCAAAATTATGTCTATTTAACTGCCGTTGTCATTATAGTTTTGTGGAGTTTTAGAATAGGTAACACTGCCTCAAATCCAATAAAAAATATTGAACGAACCGCAAGAAAAATAGCAAATTTGAATTTTGATGTTAGCGCAGATGAATACAAAAATAAAGAAACTACTTCTTTATCTAACAGTATCAACCTTATTGCTAAAAACCTTAACTCTACTATTGATACCATAAATAAAAAGAACGCAGAGCTTATTGCATTATATAAAGAACAAACCGAACAAACTAACCTTAAAAAACAACTAGTATCATCGATTTCACACGAACTTAAAACACCGCTTATGATAATGCAAGTCACTGTTCAGGGCATTCTAGATGGTATTATTCCAAGTGATGAGGTTAGTGACGAACTAAACAATCTTTTGGAAGAAATTAATAAATCTTCAATGATGATTCAAGATTTACTTCAAATTTATAGACTTGAAGATAATGAAAACCCTCTTGATTTAGAGTCTGTAAACTTAGGTGAAACTGTCGAGTTTTTCGTAAATGATTTTTCAAATATCATCAAGAAATACAACTTTAATGTTGAATTAGATTTAGAGAAAAATCTCTTCATTCATGCGGATTATAAATTGATTAAACGTGCAATCTCTAACTTTATTACAAATGCGATTAAATATACACCCGAGGGTGAAACGATTTCTATAAAAGTTTATAAAACTAACAATGATGCAATTTTTGAAATTATAAATACTGGTATTGAAATTGAAAGCAATCATTTGAAGAGTATTTGGATGCCATTTTACACCATAGAATCAACTCATAACGATCAAGTTCGCTCCAAAGGTTCAGGCATCGGTTTATTTTTAGTCAGTCACATTTTAAAAGCACATAATTACACATTTGGAGTAACGAATATTAAAAATGGTGTGCGTGCTCATTTTAAAGCCCCAATATCAAAAGACATATAAAATAAAAACATCGGTTTAGCAGAAACGCTGAATTCACCGATGTTTTTTTAAATTAAGTTAAGTTTTTTAAATATTTTCTCTATTCCGTTATTACTACAAGTGTCTGTAACGAAATCTGCAACATCTTTCAGTTCATCTCTTGCATTTCCCATAGCAACCCCAACATGAGCAGCCTTAATCATTGAAATATCATTGTTTCCATCTCCAACAGCAATTGTATCTTCCATTGGGATATTTAGATGTGCACTTAAAACTCTTAATCCGATATCTTTCATTCCACCTTTTAGGTTCACATCTAATCCATACTGACAAGAATAGTTAAATTCTAATTCTGGATAGGCTTTGCGTTGATAATCCACTTTATCAATAGTTGTGAATAATACCATTTGTAAGATATCATTATTTAAGTAAAAGTCTTTGTTTATTTTCGGGATTGGCACATGAAAATTTGTACTAAACATGTTAGGTAGCTCTGTAGATTTATTATTAACTACATAATCCTCAACTGAAGAAAACCCAACATCAATACCTAGTCTTACCATATCTTCAGTGAATCTTGCAACAAGTTCTTTGTCCATGGAATCATGTAGGAGCACTTTACCGTCATGTTCAACATATCTACCATTCGCAGCCACTATAGTATTGATATTAAGTTGCTTATCTACGCCATAAAAAAGAGATGGTGCTCTGCCTGTAGCAATAACAACTATGTGACCATTCTTTTGTAGTTTTTTTATTGTTGATATCGTTGTTTTAGGAATTTCATTATTATCATGATCGATAATGGTTCCATCTAAATCAAGTAGTATTAATTTTCTGTTTTGCATATTTACCTCCAGATTAGAAAAATCTCTCATCAAGCATCCCCACCCACATAAATAGAAAACTTAAGGCTGCTTCGTTCCCGACCTGACCTGGTTCGTTACTATCTATTGAATGAGGATGATTGATAAGAGATTGATCAACGTTATTTACTATACACCATATTTTTTATTTCGTAAAGTGATAAAGAAACTTTTTAATATGTTTTGACACTCTTCTTCTAACACACCACCTATTACTTCAACATTGTGGTTAAAATTACCCTCAAAAACATTTAAAACTGACTGATGTGCACCGTTTTTCTCATCGGTTGTTCCGTAAACAACTGTAGAAATTCTTGATTGAATTATAGCACCGGCGCACATAGGACACGGTTCTAACGTAACATATAAGGTTGCATCATCTAGTCGCCATTTTCCGATTGTTTTACATGCGTTTTCTATAGCAAGTAATTCAGCATGATGTGTTGCTAAATTAGTAGTTATTCTTGAATTATACCCTCTACCAATTATCACATTATCTTGAACAACAATAGCGCCTATTGGTACTTCGTTTTGATTAAACGCCTTTTTTGCCTCAACTATTGCTTCTTGCATATAGTCTTCGTGTTTCATACTATAAATTTCCTTTATAAGGGTTTGGCTTTCTGTAGACTTTATGACATTTTCTACATCTTGCTTCATATGATTCACTTGCACCAATTAAAACAATTGGATCAAGATATTTAGCTGGTTTATCGTTTACGATTCTCTGTGTTCTAGTAGCCGGTGCACTGCATTTAACACAGACAGCAGTCAATTTGGTAACAAATTCGGCTATGGCAATAAGTTCTGGCATAAAACTAAACGGTTCTGCCCTAAAGTCAGTATCTAAACCACTAACAATAATTCGCTTACCTTTGTCCGCAAAATGATCTAAAATCGCTACTGTTTCACGTTCTAAAAACTGCACCTCATCAACTGCAATAACATCGGTTTCATCTTTTACATAATTAAAAATCTCTTTAGCACTGCTAATGTTGACAGATTGTGTTCGATTATTATTATGACTTACTACTTCATTTGCCGCATAACGATTATCTATAACAGGCTTAAAAACAATAATATTCTTTTTAGCATACTCTAACCTTTTAATACGTCTAAGTAACTCTTCGGTTTTTCCTGCGAACATTGGTCCAGTAATAACTTCAATCCAACCTTCTTTTTGATTTAACACCATTAAAATCACCCCTATATATGTATTATAAAGAACTCGTCTCTATTTTCAAAGTTAATTTTTTTTGAAACCAAGTTCATAATAAAAAAGCCGCACTTGGCGGCTTATATATTACTCATTATTATTATCTGATTTAATTCCGTAACGTTTATTGAAACGTTCAACACGTCCATCAGCTTGTGCGAATTTCTGTTTACCAGTATAGAATGGGTGGCAGTTTGAACAAGTATCAACACGTACCTCTTTTAAGACTGATCCTGATTCAAATTCATTTCCACAAGTCGTACAAACAACAGTAACTTTTTTATAGTTTGGATGAATGTCTTTTTTCATAATATTACTCCTTCCGCCATGATTTTTAATCATAGTAAGTTCAATTAGCATTTAGATTATAACAAACTCAACCCTTCTATGCAAGTTTTTTTAACTATTTATTGAATAAGTCAAATCCAATATTCTAAGTATGCTTTTTGAAAGCGCTTGTGATATAATAAACGTTGGATTAAGAAAGGATGATACGATGCGTTATATTAACCTTGAAAGTGTAACCAAAGCTGTAAAAGAGGCGTTTATAAAAATTAATTACGAACTTGATCAATCTTTAGTAAGTTTGCTTAGAAAAGCTAAAGATAATGAAGATAAAGCATTATCAAAATCAATTATTAAAGATATATTAGATAATCAAGAAATTGCTAAAGAAGGTACTACTCCATTATGTCAGGATTCAGGCATTGCAGTTATCTTCGTAGAAATTGGAAATCAAATAACTTATGAAGGTACTTTAGATGATGCAATTAACGAAGGGGTTAGACAAGGTTATGAAGCTGGTTATCTAAGAAAATCTGTTGTAAATCATCCATTTAATCGGGTTAATACTAAAGATAATACACCAGCCATTATTCATTACAAACTCGTAGATGGCGACAAATTAAAACTTAAAATTGCTTCAAAAGGTGCTGGTAGTGAAAACATGAGTAAGGTAACCATGTTAACACCAGCAGATGGTATTGAAGGGGTTAAAAAACTTATTGTTGATACGGTGTTTTATTCAGGTGGAAAACCTTGCCCTCCTCTAATTTTAGGAATAGGATTGGGTGGTAACTTAGAAAAAAGTGCTCTAATCGCAAAAGAAGCTTTACTTCGAGACTTAGATGATGAAAGTCCAGATCCAATGATCGCAAAACTTGAAAAAGAAATACTTGATTTAGTTAACGCAACCGGTGTTGGTCCTATGGGTGTTGGTGGTAAATCAACTTGTTTAGCTGTTAAAATTAATACTTATCCAATGCATATTGCATCATTACCCGTTGCTATAAATATTCAATGTCATTCTGCGCGTCATACCGAGGTGATTATATGATTAAACTAACCACACCTATTACAAATGACGATGTTAAAAGTCTTCATGTAGGAGAAAAAGTATTAATCAGTGGTAAAATTTACACTGCGCGTGATCAAGCACATATACGATTAGTTAAAGAAGAAAATCCCCTTTTTGATTTAAATGGTGCTGTAATCTACTATGTTGGTCCGACACCGGCAAGACCCGGAATGCCTATTGGTGCAAGTGGTCCGACTTCTTCATATAGAATGGATCCATTATCAACACCGCTAATGAAACGTGGTGTTAAGCTAATGATTGGTAAAGGCGACCGAAGTGAGTCGTTTAAAGATGATATGATTAAGCATAATGCTGCTTATTTAATTGCAACAGGTGGAGCAGGTGCTTTGCTTGCAAGCAGAATAAAATCTAGTAAACTAATCATGTATGAAGATTTAGGTGCGGAAGCAATTTACGAGTTAGAAGTTGAAGACTTTCCTTGTTTTGTGGCTTATGATGTCCATGGAAAAGATTTATTCAAAGGCGACAATTAATTATTATTCATAGATTAAAAGGATTTTAAACTCAAAGTAAATAAAAAAAACAACTAACTAATGGTGTATTAGTTAGTTGTTTTCATATAAATCTATTGTTATTAGATTTTCAGTTAAATTATCCTTATGTGCAACTGCAACGTAACCATAAGAAACACTATATAAATAATCACCTATAAATAAAGCACGGTATCTTGTATAGGGAATATTCTCATCTTTATGTTGAATAAAGTTGTTATAGCTGATTCCTTCAACTAATGATATATGATAAATCGCTAATCCAGCTGTTTGCCTTGCGGTAGGTCTCCAATCATAATTATTAATTGGAATGACAATCATATTATGTTTTTGTGAGTAAATAAATAGTCTTGGATTATATAATGCTTCACTAGAGGTGTATCCGTAATCTCTAAACAACATATTTTCTTCAAATAGAAGTTCAGGTGATTTTGGATTAGCTACTGAGAAAACAGATATTCTTAATCCTGTTATTCTTTCATCACTCGATCTTAAATAACCTACTCCAACTATGTGCGTTTCATTTATACTATGTAAATAATTTGAAAATCCAAGAATATTTAGCTGGTTTTCAATGAAAGGTTCGTTTGCATTAGATACATTTAAGATGTAAAACGGATTTTCTACATCTTGTGTCGTAATATATGCATAATCTCCCAAGAATCTTACTGATTTTAGCTGTTTATTTGCCTCACCAATTTGATTGATTGTTGAGACAATGTTAAGGTTGCTATTTAAAATGGTTAATCTACTAATCATAGTATCATTATCTATTTCAGTTGAAATAATACGTAAATGGCCTTGATACTCATCAATAGCAAATAAGTTGAGTATTGCTCCTTTAATCATTCTAGTTGTAACATATTCAAAATCGTTACCACTAAAGTTAATTTTACTTACTGCAGTACGAGTTTCAGAAACCGGATTTGAAGTAACAAATAAATCTGCTGAATCTAAAAAGCGATAGCTATTACTCGTTAGGTAAATAGATTGATTAGAAATATAAACATTATTATTTAAATCACCTAACGTTATTTCCTGTTTTACTTGGAAAGTATTTAAGTCAATACTAACAAATGTGGTAAAGCCTTTAGGTTGGGTTCCTTCGATATATTTTATATCTTCAAAACGGGTATTTAATTTTACGCTATTAACAACGACATTAGGTAAATGATCTTTTATGTCTAACATCTCTTCATTAAATGGTAATTCTTCTTTGATAACCAAAACTAATTGATTTCCACGTTTTCTCGCATCACTTGCTGCCCCACGGATAACATATTCGGTTATTAAAGCAAAATCAGCATTTTTATCATAAACATGAATATAAACTTGTGCATTGTTTCCAAATCTCGGATTAAACCCAAGTAAATCTTCATACTGATATGTATATTCATAAACGTTTCCAATCACTACAACACGATCTGCATCCACATAAAGCCCCATAGGGAAAAAGGTTTTATCATCTTCAAAATCGAAATCGAAACTAATTTGCTTATGGATAGATGTTAACTCTTCATTAATATTTAATATGCTTAACATTTCATGATTTAGTACATACAAATAATTCTCATCTGTTTTGATTAAATCCATATCATCAAAACCTTGTGAAAATGGTGTTGTTGTTTCACTTAGTTTGTTTAGTGCTTCGAAATCTGCTATAGAATCCATATCTCTAAAGTTATTACCACTAAACTTTTGGTGATAATTCTGATAAATTGATACTACCTCTTCTGTTGAACTGAGTCTTGTAACGTGATCTACAAAGTGAATTTCTGGTGTTCTATTCATCTCAATAATCCCGACTAATACAAGTATTGGAATAATAATCATTACTGTTAAGATGGATAATCGTTTTTTTCTAAAACGTAATTGAGCAGTTCTAAGTGCTCTTTGAAATCCCATTAATTGCTTGTTTAACATAAATTCTCTAATTGATTTTTGTAAAAAATAAATCGACAAAACAACCGCTATAAAAATGACGGTAATTAAAAAGAAGTTATTATAAATAAATTGTATAAAAGTAGTAAACATATTATTCCACCTCCTTATAGGTGAAGTGCTTTCTTAAATGATTTATAATAATGCCTATTTACTTCGACTTCTTCACCATTTTTCATTAAAAGTGATAATTTCGAATGTAGTGCAGGCTTAATATATTCAATTTTGTTCATGTTAACCAAAGCATACTTGCTGACACGAATAAAGTACTTATTATTTAATAAGTCCTCAATTTCGTATAACTTTAGTTTTACAATAAATCTAGATTTTCCAACGACAGCTAAAACATCGTCTGCTTCGACAATAAAATATTGAATATTTCTAGCTTCTATATTTTTTTGGCCTATCTCATCATAACCAGTAATAAAAACGTCTTCCCCTTTTATGATAGTGTCTAAAATACCACTAATTTGATCTAGGTCTTTTTCAGAAAAGACGATATTAATTTTATCTGGTTCAGTAAGTGATGGGTCCATAGTTAAAACATAATCATAACGATTACTTTCAACAATTTTCAGTTTTTCCTTAATATAGGCACGCTTATCTTTAGAAACTTTTAATTTAAACATAAGCAACCTCCATGTCTGTAGTTTTATCATAGCAAAAGTTTAATATCTTAGATATCACTTTGAGTTGATATACACTTATTTTACACTAAATTGCAGTCAAAACAAAAGAAAAAAGGGCTCACTAATTTTTAGTGAGTCCTTTTAGTTGCTTATATACTTCATGAACAGGTAAACCCATGACTGCATAATAATCGCCATGAATATTTTCTATAAACTTAGCTCCATACCCTTGAATCGCATAAGCACCCGCTTTTCCATAAGGTTCTTTAGTTTGAATATAAGCCTCAATTTCATCATCAGATATTTTAGAGAAGGTAACTAAGGCATCTTTATAAAATACTTTTTTTAGGTCTTTTGAAATAATTGCACATCCAGTAATCACTCGATGGGTTTGATTACTTAAAATTTTTAACATCTCATAAACATCTTTTTCATTATTTGGTTTGCCTAATACATGATCTCCTAAGCATACCAATGTATCAAATCCAAGTACTGTCGCATCAGTGTTATTTTTAAATACTTCTTCAGCTTTTTGATAAGCTAAATCCATTATGGCTTCTTCTAGGGTTTTTGATGCATCTAAATTTTCTTCAACTGTTGGAGAAATAACTCTAAACTCAAAATCAAGCAGTTTAAGTAACGCCTGTCTTCTTGGAGAACTACTAGCTAATATAAACTTAGGCATTAATCCACATCAAAGGCATCAAGTCCTGTTTTAATTTCACGTGGTCCGTTTTTCTTTTCTTTAAAGAATATAAATACCACAAACGCACAGGCTGCTAACACACCAGAATAAGGGAATAGCATTTCATATGTTTCTCCAATCATAATCACTAATCCTGCAACAATTGGAGTAAAAGTTTGAGCTAACATTGAGCTTATATAATAATATCCGGTATATCTACCAACGTTATTTTTATGTGCCATTTCAACCATCATAGGGTATGAGTTAACATTAATCATTGCCCAACCTACACCTGCAAATACAATACCGATTAAGAATGGCGCTGTTGCTGCATTAATAGATAAACTAATTAATAATCCAAAAATCATTAACCCTAACCCAATAACTACAGAACGCTTTCTGCCAACATATGAAGCTAAGTACCCAGCAGGTACAAACGTTACAATTGATGACATAACCAATACAATGACTATTAGTCCAGAAAATGAGAAGTCATTTAGTACTTCTTCAGAATAAATACTAATAAATGTTTCAATTGCGTTAAATGCTGCAAACCACAAAAATACAGATATAAGTAAAATAATCATATTAAATCTATCGCCTTTACTTAATGGCTCACTCTCACTGATAACACCAACTGTATCAGAGTACGTTTCACCTATAAGCATATCTTCAGCTACATCTTCAACTAGTTTGTTTTCTTTAATTTTTACCACTAACACAATTAAAGCAACAACCATAAATCCAGATACGATAATAAACGGTAAAATTAATCTAAAAGTAGAAATATCATTAATTGTTTCACCAGCGCCTGGTCCAAATATAAGTGCCAACCCACCTGCTAAAATCGCACCGACATAACCAATTAAATTTATAAATCCGTTTGCTTTAGAACGTAATGGTTTTGGTGTAACATCCGGCATTAAAGCAATTGCAGGATTACGGTAAATGTTCATAATAATTAAAATTAATAACATCATACCAATTACGCCAACTAAACTATTTAAGATAAACACAACTGCAATCATCGGAAATAAGATTGCCGATGCCAACATCCCAAACATAATATAAGGCATTCTTCTACCAAATCGAGATTTTGTACGGTCTGATAATGCTCCAAATATTGGCAACATAAATAATGCAAAGAAATTATCCAATGCCATAATAATTCCTACAATATAAGAACGGTCAGTTCTGACTGGTATTCTGCTTTCTAATAGCAAATCTAAGAAATATGATCCATAAACATTATAAATTTGCCATAACATGAGGATTGAAAAGAATGCAAAACCTATATAAATGGTAGTTTTAAAATTTAATTTCAATTCATTATTCATAGTAATCTCCTTTTTTATTGTCCAAACTTAAAGATATTATACCATAGTAAAAACCCTAAATCATCGAATATTTTGAAATTAAAAGCATTTCACATAGGTAAGAAGAAATGACTTTTTATGGTATAA
>NZ_JBIOAG010000024.1:0-30254 GCF_043951795.1 Liberiplasma polymorphum
TAAATGAAATTAATTAGTTGGAATGTTAATGGGCTTAGAGCTTGCGTAAACAAAGGCTTTAAAATCTTTTTAGAAGAAGCAAATCCTGACATATTAGCCATTCAAGAAACTAAAATGAAACCTGAACAAGCTACTTTTACCTTTGAAGGTTATCATGAATATTGGAATAGTGCGATTAAACCAGGTTACTCTGGAACATTGGTTTTATCAAAAGTAAAACCTCTATCAGTTACTTATGGTATAGATGGTGATGCTTACAATGATGAAGGACGTATTATTACGCTTGAATTTAAAAATTACTATTTTGTGACAGTCTATGTACCCAATGCACAGCGTGGACTAACAAGACTACATTACCGAATGCAGTTTGAAGATGAATTTAGAACATACTTAACCAAACTTGATCACCATAAACCGGTTATTTTATGTGGCGATTTAAATGTCGCCCATCAAGAAATTGATTTAAAGAATCCTAAATCAAACGAACAAAACGCTGGATTTACAGTCGAAGAACGATCAAAATTCACTGAACTGTTAAGTGCAGGATTTAGCGATACCTTTAGAACATTATATCCAGATGTTATTAAATATTCTTGGTGGAGTTATATGTTTCAATCAAGAATGAAAAATATTGGCTGGAGAATTGATTACTTTGTTGTTTCAAATCGATTGATGAATACTGTAGTAGACAGTCAAATATTAACGGAAGTAACTGGCAGCGATCATTGCCCGGTTGCCCTTGAAATAAAGATATAAAAAGGAGTATATTATGTTTAAAAGATTAATCCCTTTTGTACATGATAGTATTGCATCATGTTTATCAAATGATGATGTTGCGGTTGATATGACAGCCGGAAACGGTCATGACACGTTGTTTTTGGCGAAACTTTGCAATCATGTTTACGCGTTTGATATCCAAGAAAAAGCCATTAAAAAAACGCATAAAAGATTAACAAAAGAAAATATTCATCACGTAAAACTTATTAATGATTCCCACACCAACCTTAAACAGCATGTAATGCATCCTATCAAAGTATGTGTTTTTAATCTAGGCTATTTACCCGGTGAAGATGCAAGCATTACAACCCAAAAAGAAACCACCCTAGAAGCCTTAAAATTAGCGTTAGACTTACTTGTAAATGGGGGACTAATAAGTATCACACTTTACACAGGACACCCTGAAGGAGCATTTGAGGCACATTTAATCGAATCATGGGTAAATCAGTTGCCAAGTAAATCTTACACCGTGTTAAAATATCAATTTATAAATAGATATAAAGCACCATACAATCTCTTGATTTATAAACACGAATAGCCTTGTATTTAAGGCTTTTTCTATTTATAATGATAATATATTTAACTATAGGAGGACTAAATTTATGCGTCAAAGAATCGTAACCACTATGCCACTTATTGTTTTATTTTTATTACTATTTAGTGGATTTGTAGTTGATAATTGGAGATTAGGTGCAAGTTTCATTTTACTTATTCCTCTATCATGGATATTACTTAGTCATGATTATGCAAGAAGAATTCATCAAGCAATGCCATTGATTGCTTTAGCTATTTTTTTATGGCTTGGGTTTGGATTCAATGCTTTTCACCCAGGTTGGGTAGTTTTTTTCTTAATACCACTTTCTGATATGATTTTTAACGGTAAAATTGATGCAAGAAAAATGGTTACTGTGTCTGTTACAATTATTTATGTTGCTATAGGTATCATGTATCCTAGAGCATGGTTTCCTGAATCATTACAATTAATAGGTGAATCCTTTTGGCACCCAGGTTGGATTATTTTCTTTTTAATTCCAATCATTAACAACTTATTCTTCCCAAACAAAAATACATTTATTAACATGAATAAAATGCAATGGAAAGATAAAATGCGTTCATTTGTTAAAAACGATGATGAGGACTTTGACTTTTAAAAAGGAGGTGTATTATGCGTTCTATATGCACGATTAATCCCCGCTATCAAGAAACAGATAAAATGGGTATTATACATCACTCAGTTTATCCTGTTTGGTATGAACTTGGACGCGTAAAATTTTGTGATGATATAGGATTTCCTTTTCACAAAATAGAAGAAAGAAATATGTATCAAGCTTTAATAGAGTTAAATGTTAAGTACATGAGGCCAACCGTTTTTGGAAAAACGTATAAGTTACATACCTTTATTAAAGCCATGACAAAAGTGAAATTAATATTTGGTTATGAACTCTATAACGATCAAGATGAGCTTGTTAACCAAGGAGAAACATTACTGGCTTGGTTAGATAAAGATTTAAAACCCCTGAACATTGCGAGATATCAGCCAGATATCTATCAACTGTTACTAGAAAATTTCAAGCAAAACTAAGGTTAAACTAAGAGGTGTTCGTATGGAAAAAAAAACAATATTAGATTTACAAGCATCACTAAATAATCAATCGCTCACGTCGGTAGAACTTGTGGAATATTATCTTAATAGAATTAAACTTTATGAACCTAAGCTAAATGCTATAGCCGATTTAAATCACACGGCATTAGTAGAAGCAGAAATATTAGATCAGGAAAGAATTCAAAAAGGACCTCGTTCTTTATTACACGGGATTCCTATTTTAATTAAAGATAATATTTTAACAAAGGATCATTTAAGAACCACGGCGAATGCGCTTGTGTTCAAAGATTTTTATGCACCTTATGAAGGATTAATGATTAAAAAGTTAAGAAAAGCGGGTGCGATTATTTTAGGTAAAGCTAACTGTAGTGAATTTGCTTATTTTGTTTCTTTTGGCAATATGCCATCTGGATATGGTTCTTTACATAAACAAGTCAAACATCCATACAACACAGCTATCGATCCCCTTGGATCTAGTACGGGTTCAGCCGTTGGAGTAGCTGCAGATTATGCGCCAGTTTCAATTGGGACTGAAACAAATGGGTCACTTACATCACCTGCCCAAGCGAATAGTGTTGTGACCATTAAACCAACGGTTGGATTAGTCTCTAGACACGGCATTATTCCAATCACAGTGATGCAAGATACCGCAGGGCCAATGTCAAAAAACGTAACAGATGCGGCGATTGTTTTAGATATTATTAAAGGGATGGATTCAAATGATCTTTTTACTAAACGAATCCCTGAACAAGAAACGAATTATTTAAAAGCTTGTACAAAGGGAATCAAAGGCTTAAAAGTGGGTATTCTTGAGTTTAATAACTATAAAAATGATGAAGAAGAAAATAAAATATTAGAACAAGCACAACATATTTTCGAGGCTGCTGGTGCAACTTGTAAACCTATTGATTTTGCCTACAAACTGCCCTCTAACTTAGACTCAATGAAATACGAATTTAAGCGTGATTTTAACGTCTTTTTATCTACTATAAGATCGCACTCACCCATTCAAACCTTAAATGATTTAGTAAGATATAATCTAGAAAAACCATCATTAAGACTTCGTTATGGACAACGTATCTTTCATGCATCTGAAGCCACATCAGCAACATTAAAAGAACCAGAGTATTTAACCTCAAGACAAAATCAAATGAAAGAAATTAATACCTTTATAGATCTTTACGACACGCTTGATGTAGATGTCATTGTCATGACTAAAATATCAGGTTATCCCGCAGTTGGTGGTATTCCAGTATTAAGTGTTCCTGCTAAACCTTTAAAAGATGAAAGACCAATAAACTTACTCTTCATTGGTAAAGCGTTTAAAGAAGAAACACTATTTAGTATTGGCTATATCTATGAAAAACAAACCAAACATAGAATCCCACCCAAGCTATAAGAAGGGAGTATTTTATGAAAAATAAAGAAACTGAGCGTTTCTTTGAACAGATAATGAACAATCCATTGAGTTTAGAATCATCTTTATCTACAAACATAAAAGTCATTGATCAAGCCATCCAATATTTTAAAAATGAAACCAATCATATCTTAGATATAAATCCATCTTTTGATGGACAATTATTAAGATTGCTTAGACTTGATCAAGCAAAAACGATTGCTTTATTAAACCATCATCAAATAGAGCAGTTACTTAGTAAAGAAGAAGTTCATGCCTATGTGATGATGGATAAAATAAAGAACATCCAATTTGATGGGATTATCGCTTTAAATCTAAATAAAGACAAGGCAGTTTCAGAACTCAAACATATAATGCAACAGCAAACTTCTTGTATCATATTAATGAGTGTAATTGATTCAATTATATTTGAACACGACTACGAGATTATCATTAAGGACAGCTATACCTATAAAGCTATTCATTATCAGTTACAAATCATTAAAAAGTGACATCTAGTAATTAAATAACTCTAAACTAAACCCCATAAAACTGTAAGTACACACGGTAATGATAAGTGCTTATTTAGAGTAAGAACCATTTTAGGTAATCATATTTCTTTATCATTTGTAAATCGGTGGTTTGATTTTAAAACACCTCATATCAAAGTAGCGTTATTTAAGCATTATGACACAGATTGTGCTACGATTTACATAGAGGTGATAAAATGAAAAGCTATAAAAAAGAAGATATTTCAACACTAAAGAAAAGACTGACACCCCTTCAATTTAACGTGACTCAAGAAGAAGGCACTGAACCGCCTTTTAATAATGAATTTTATAACAATAAAGAAGAAGGCATCTATGTAGATATTGTTTCAGGCGAACCTTTATTTTCAACGCTTGACCAATATGATGCAGGGTGTGGATGGCCTAGTTTTACTAAACCGATTGAAGTGGTCAAGGAAAAGTTTGATACACGTTACGGCATGAGAAGAACTGAAGTTAGAAGTGTCTTTGCTGATTCACATTTAGGTCATGTATTTACTGATGGGCCATCTGACAAGGGCGGATTACGCTATTGTATTAATTCTGCAGCCTTAAGGTTTATTCCTAAAAAGAAGTTAGAAGAAGAAGGGTATGGAGCCTACTTAGAGCGCTTTAAATAAAAGCATAGTTCACACTGTGCTTTTTTTATGATATTATTAGTTGTCAGTGGAGGTTACTATGAAGATTTTAATTTCACCATCAAAAACTATGAGTAAAAGTAATGTAATGCCTAAAAAACGGCAATTATTATTCAAACAAGAGAAAAATAAATTGCTTCATATCTTAAAATCATATGATTTAAAAAGTTTACAACAACTCTTAAAAGTCAACGATAAACTTGCTTTAACAAATTTTGACCGCTATGCACAGTTTAAAGAAGAAAATGCTGCTTTATTTAGTTATACTGGTGCACAGTTTAAAGCATTAAATGCTCATGAACTAGATAATACTAGCCTTAACTATCTAGATGAACATTTAATGATTGTTAGTGGTCTTTATGGATTACTTAGACCGTTTGATAAAATTGCATTTTACCGACTACCAATGGCTTTAAAGCTAAACAAATTAGTGCTTAATATTTATTGGCAAGAGATTATTTCGACGTATTTAAAAGATCAATTGATTATTAACTTGACTTCTAAAGAATATGGGATTATATTACATAAAGACCTAAATATATTAACCATTGAGTTTTATATATTAAAAAATGGAAAACTGACAGCCCCCTCAATGGAAGTTAAAAAAATCAGAGGATTATTTGTAAGATTTTTAGCTGAAAATCAAATAGTACATCCTTCAACGATGAAAACATTTGATGATGAAGGGTATAAATATAGTTTAGAACATTCAACAGAAAATACACTTGTATTTATAAGGCAATAAATAAAGAGGTGAAATATGGAATATTTAAGATGGCCATTTTTTGTGGCAATAGGATTTTTATCTTTAGTTCCAGTGATAAGGTTATATCAATACAAAAGTTACAAGCGCTATAAATACTTAAGGTATTTTGCGACTGGGATTTTTGTATGGACAATTTTATCCTTCTTAATTCATCTAATGGAAAATATGCAAATCGTTTATTTCATAAGTTTGTTAGTTTACCCAAATTTATTTTTAACCTCTTACTTTGGACTTGAAACAATTCAAAGTTTTGTGAACAAGAAAACCCCGAAAATCATTCAAATTTCAGCAATAGGCTTTTTCGTAGTTAACTTTATTATAGCCATCACGAACCCGTTTCATTACCTATTCATTAAGTTAGGTCCAAGCGATGCAAGTACAAAAGTAGAGTTATTTGCATCTGAAAGTGGATTATTTTTCTATATCCATACCTATGTAAGTTATCTAATCATTTTAGTCGTAATATTAAAATTACTTTTCCATTTAAGAAAACCTACTGAAAACACCCCAACAATCGTACCGTTTTTCTTAGTGTTATCCAGTATAATAATTGGGTTTACCTTTAATATAATTCATGTATTTTTCTATCAATTTTATATTGATCCAACGTATTTATTTTTTGTTGTATTTACATTCTTTTTATACATTATTATTTTCAGGAAAGATTTTAGGTTTGCGCTACTTTCAAGTAGTCGAAAAGTCTTAATTAATTCATTACGAGAAATGTATATCATCAGTGATGAGTTTGGAAACATTGTTGAATACTCTGCAGATTTACCTAAAAAATTCACGTTTACGAGTGAAGAGTTAGAACGTTTAGATCTATTGATGGCAGCACTTCACCAACAAGCTATCCTTTATAAAACATTTGAACTTGTAAAAGATGATCCGTTTCAAAAAGACAAAACCTATTTGTATACAGTTAACAAGGAGTTCAAAATACCTGGATTTAAACCGAAAGGAACCTTAATCTTACTCTACAACGAAACAAGATTAATGGCCTTAGTTGATTCTTTAAATTATTTAAGAAACTTTGACCAAATGACACACTTATATAATAGAAATTATATTGAAGAAAATATTGATAATTTTGAAGAAACTTTTCCTAATTTTGGCATTATTACGCTTGATTTAAATGGCTTAAAGCTTACAAACGATTATTTAGGACATAAAGCTGGGGATCAATTACTCATCAAGTTTTCAAGCACGTTAAGCAATCTTTTCAAAGAGGAAAAGATGACCATCACAAGATTTGGTGGTGATGAATTTATTATTATAGATCATCATTCAAATTTAAAAAGACTACAAGAAATCAAAGAAAAAATATTAAAAGCTATTCATCATAAAGACATTGAAAAAACAATTAGTGCCTCAATTGGTGTTGCAATCAGAAACGCTAACGAATCCTTTGAAGCAGTATTAAAGCGTGCGGATAAAGATCTCTATATTATGAAAAAAGAAACAACTCCAGTTTATCAGGAAGCACTTTTAAAATATTTAAAAAGCAAATAATAATAAAAGGAAATTTCAAATTGAAATTTCCTTTTATTTTAGACCTCAAAGCATGAACCACCAATAAATTCTCTAAGTAAAGAACTACATGGAACAACATAATCATCAATATCTACAAAATACTTTAAAAACTTAATTAATCGGTTAGCAGTAATAAAATGTTCACTTTCTCTTGGAATCTCTATTAAAGTATCTAATGCATATTTTTTCATGACATTAAGCTCATACGCTAGACCACTATTGAATATATAATCTGCGCCTTCTTGATGTGGATAAATCCACTTAAATTCACCGTTTCTAACACTTTGCCACATAGAAATGGTTTTACTAGCAGGTGAGTTTCTAAACTTTTTATCACGTACAATACGACGTAACAATCTTAAATTAGTAATACTAATTGGGTTATGATGATCAATATTAATTTGAAGCTGTGGACTAATAAAAACCTTGTATTTTTGGTGTTTTGGAATGAGAGAAGTTAAGGTTTCATTTAATGCGTGAATCCCTTCAATGATAATAGGGTTTTTATCTGTAACACGTAATTTTTTGTATCCACTACGTTTTTTAGTCATAAAATCAAAGTGAGGAATTTCAACTTCTTTGCCATCAATCAAATCAAGCATATTTCGGTTAAATAAGTCGATATCTAAAGTATTAATATGTTCTAAATCAATATTACCGTCTTCATCAGGCTGAATATGTTCACGGTCTAAATAATAATCATCTAGTGAAATCATTACAGGTTTTAATCCTAATGACATTAACTCAATACGTAACCTTGTAGAAAAAGTTGTTTTACCACTTGATGATGGTCCAGCGATAGCAATTAAACGAATGTTATCAATATCATCAAGCACTTTTTTCCCAATTTCTGCAATCATTTGATTATGTTTTGATTCGCACATATGAACAAATTCAACCATGCTTTTTTTAGAAGCTTGTTCATTCATTTTATGGATGGTGTTTGCATCTATAAGTTCTGCCCAACGATTCGCATCACGTAAGGTTCTACCATATATGGGTGCATCTTCAAAAGGAGGAATTTCCCCATCTGCCTCAGCTCTAGGATACTGAATTAAAAAACCAGGTGGGTAAACTTTTAAATCAAACTTTTGAATGTAACCTGTAGATGGAACCATTAAGTTATACATATAGTTTTGATACCCATCACAAGTGTAGAAATGGACCGTTTCTTCAGGACGATATTCAAGAATATCAATTTTATCAGTATAATCATGTTTTTGATAAAATTCAAGGGCTTTAGCTTTAGATACTTCTAACCGCTTAATCGGTAAATCAAGTTCGATTAATCGGTTCATTTCAGCTTTTAAATTTTCTACAATATCTCGTACAGATTTAGTATCATCGACATTTAAGACGCGGCAAAAAGTTGTTCTTGATACACTGTAATTTAGTTTGAACTTAAAATCAGGATAAAGATTATAAAAAGCCATGGCTAGTAAAAAACGTATGCCTGCTTCATAAGTGAAAATTGCTTCATAATTTTTGGTATCTAAAAATTCAATCGTAGCGTTATAATCAATTTCATAAGTTAATTCACGTAAACGGTTGTTAACTAAAGCTAAAAAATATTGACGATTAGGATCATCAATTAAGTCTAGCAGTTTGACTTTATCTTCAAAAGTCTTTTCTTCGTTATTAAATTTAAGTCTAAACATCGTAAAACTTCCTTTCATAAAAATAGATGTATAAATATTCTATCAAAAGTCCCTGATTTTTCAAGTTAAATTGGTTTTATCTGTAAAACAAGTGTTATAATATGGAATAGGAGGGATATTTATGGAATTTAAAGAGGTCGCATCACTTAAAGCATTAGAAAAAGAATTTAAAATCCGTATTGTTTTAGATAACAATCCCATATTATTAACGTATTTTGATAGAAAAGTCTATGCCATTTCAGATAAGTGCCCCCATATGGGCGCATCACTTGAGAAAGGTCATCTTGAAGATGGTATTGTAACGTGTGCAAAACATGGCGCACAAATTAATGTGACAAATGGAAATATTGAAGAAAAAGCGAAAGTATTATTCTTAAAATTACCTACTAAAAATGCAAAAACATATGAAGTAAAAGTAGAAGAAGATAAAGTCTATGTGAAGCTTTAAAAAAAATGCTTAAAAGACTTTGCAGAAAAAATAAAATATGTTAAAATGTTGTAGAGTTTTTTATTCTACTGTGCCGCTTTAGCTCCAATCGGTAGAGCAATTCCATGGTAAGGAAGAGGTTGCTGGTTCGAGTCCAGCAAGCGGCACCATCATTTTAACATTGAACACTTCATAGGGAGTGTTTTTTTATTACTTTTATTTGAAAAATAAAGCTTTTTTTAAGTTATATTCTAATATAGAGCGAAAATTGAAAATTATAGAGATAAAAAACAAGCTTGATTGGCCGTATATAAAGAAAAAAAGGCTTACGCCTTTTTAAAATATTTACTATATTTTTCTTCACTGTACCCAACGATTACATGTGTTTGATCAACGAGAATTGGTCGTTTTATAAGCATACCATTTTGGCTTAAGAGTAATATTTTTTCATCATCGTCCATATTATCTAACTTATCCTTTAAATTAAGAGCTTTATAAACATTACCACTTGTGTTAAAAAAAGTTTTAATTGGTAACTTTGAATAACTTATCCATTGTTTTAATTCATCATAACTAGGTGTATCATTAACAATATGACGGGCCATGAAACTAACAGACTCATCATTCAACCACTTTTTTGCCTTTTTGCATGTTGAACAAGGTGGATATTCAATAAAAGTAATCATATTCCTATTACTCCAAAGCAGCCAATTTACGAAGATTAACGATTTGCTCTTTTTCACCAACTACAATCATATAATCGCCAGGTTTTAAAATTTCATCTGCCTTAGGATTAAATAAAAACTCATCATTTTTTCTAATCGCTAAAACAATCAATCCTGTTTTTTCAGATATCTTAGCACTTTGTAGAGTTTTGTTACAAATGTCAGAAGTTTGATTAATACGAACTTCCTCAATTTCAATTGAAATTTTTCCTGTATCAATGATGCTATCCATAAAAAGTGAAATTGAAGGTTTTAGCATCATTGCCGCCATTTTTTTACCACCGATTTCATTTGGTGAGACGGTATTATCTGCCCCAGCACGTTTCAGTTTTTTATAAGAGTTTTCTTCATGAGCTCTTGCCACGATATGGAGATTTTTGTTCATTTCTCGTGCAGTTAAAACAACAAATACATTATCGGCATCTTTTGATAAGGTAGCAATTAATCCTTTGGCTTTACTAATATTTGCTTTTTCCAAGGCATCTTCGTGTGTAGCATCGTCTTTTATATATAACACATTATCAGTAATTAATTCCTGAATTGTAAGTTCATCATTATCGATTACAACAAAGGGAACACGATTATTTTTGAACTCTTTAATAATATGATAACCAGTTTCTCCTGCACCGCAAATAATAAAGTGATTCTCCAATAATTCAATATCTTTTTGCATGCGTTTAACCCTCCAAGCTTCTTTTACTAATCCTTCACTAAAAAATCTAAATATATTTGAAAAAATGTAACCTATCGTACCTACACTAATCGTAATGACAGCGATAGAAAATAATTTAGCTTGATCACTCATTTCGGCAACTTCTGTATAACCAACAGTTGATATCGTTATAACAGTCATATATAAAGCGTCGATCAATGAAATATTCATAATAACCATGTAACCTACTGTTGCCAAGCTAATTAATAATACAATAACTGTTAAAAGGATTATAATCTTTATTCGATTGCTCATTTAATCACCTTCATTAAAGCATTTATGCCTATATTATAGCATAAAAGAAGCTATTATATAGACAATATAGTTATTATAAAATACTTAAAATAACAAAGTAGATAATTGGAATAAGTAATGCTGGAAGCATGTTAGCTACTTTAACTTTTTTTATCTCCATAAAGTTAAGGCCTATACCAACAAGTAAAATGTTTCCAACCATTGAAATACTTCTTATAATTTCATCAGTAAAGAAATCTCCAATCGCCATGGCTAGAAGTGTAATGCTTCCTTGATAGATTAAAACGCTAAAGGCTGAAAATAAAACGCCTATCCCAAGAACTGCAGCAAGTAACATAGCGGTCACAAAGTCGAGGGCACTTTTAACAACTAATATTGTGTAGTCTCCTGTTAACCCGTCTTGAATGGAACCAAGTATTGCCATTGCCCCAACACAAAATATTAATGTCCCGCTTACAAACCCCTTGGCTAAAGGCGGTAGTTTATACTTTCTTTCAATGTGATGCGCAAAACGATTGAGTTTGTCATCAATATCAATCCATTCACCAAATAAAGACCCAATAACTAATGAAACGATAATCAGTAAATCGCCTTGGGTTAATAATTTGTTATCTTCTATCACGAGAAAATCCTTTAAAAACCAACCAATGGCTAAAACACTTAAGCCAATACCGAGTGCAAACATAATGGCTTTTTGAATTTTTTCTGGTAATCCTTTTTTAAACAAAACCCCTAATATTGACGCAACAATAATCGCAAAAAAATTAATAATTGTTCCCATGGATATTCTCCTTTAACGTTAGTCCATTTTAGTATACAAAAAAAGAAGGATTATTAAAAGGTTAAGTTCATAATTTATGATATAATACACTTGACTTTATGGAGGTGAAACTATGCAAAAAACCATCGTTATTACAGGGGTTACAAGCGGCATTGGAAAAGCACTCATTCATCATTTTGCATCTAAGAATGAGCACGTTATTGGCATTAGTAGAAACAAAGAAAAATTAGATCTGGTCTTACAAGAACTTAATGAAAAATACCCAAATCATCAAGTAAAGATGATGACCTGTGATTTTTCTAGTTTTCGTGATATGCAGCGAACCACACAAAATTTGCAAAACTTATATAAAGATGGCATAGATATTTTGATTAACAATGCAGCCATCGTAACCAAAGCTAAAAAGTTTACGATTGACGATTATGAAATGCAATATCAAGTTAATCATTTAGCAGTAGCATATTTTACTATTAGATTAAAAGAACTAATCATTAAAAAAAATGGTCGCGTCATTACAACCAGTTCTGATGCGCATAAACGAGCAAATTTTGCAGAACAAGATTTACAAGCTATAAAGAAATATCATCCATTCCGCTCTTACTGTAGAACCAAACTGTATAATATTATTTTTACACTTTACATTGATAAGGTTTATGATGATTCAACCATTAATTTTTATGCAGTACATCCCGGAAGAGTACGTACGGAAATTGGGACTAAAGACACTTCAGTTTTATATGCACTATTTTGGAAATGGTTCACAAAAAACGGATTTGAACCAGAAGAAGTTGTTTCGACTTATGATATGTTGGTTTATGATAAAGTCATTGAAAATGAAAATTATTTTTATCAAAACAAACCCTTAGATATAAAAGCAATTGCTTATGATTTAAATTACCAAGAAATCTTATGGGAAGAAACGATGAAGGCAATATTCCCTTACTTATAAAAAAAAATACCTTTTGAAAAGGTATTTTTTTATGGTCTAAAATGATCACCAGGATTGCCACCAGAATTATCATTAATTAAAATTCTTCTTAATTCACCGATAGACATTTGGTTTAATTCTTCTTTAGTATAGGCATCTGTATGGGATAAAACTTCTTGAATGAGACGATATTTCATAATGCTAACTTGATTATTTCTAGCCTCATCAACCTCAGATTCATCTTGGTTTCTAGCATTACCTGGAATTACTTCCATGTTTGGTAAACGATTTTGTGCAATTTCAGGAATGCGTTCATTAATAACCGATAGTACATGACTTCTAATTAAGTTATGCTCACTATCAACATCAATCATTATATAAGGATTATCCGCATTTAAATAATTAAGGCTAATCGCTAAATCAACGATTTGATCAATAACATCCCCAATCGCTTTGCCTTTATAATTTTGAAGTAAAGGGATCATTTCAAGTGCTTGTGCATTGTTAGAACGAATAGTAATGACGTTGTCTTCATCATCTATATCAATTTCTAAGGATGGATTAATGTCTATATAGACGGTTGCACTTGCTTCGATGGTTTGAGGAAGTTGGTTTAAACTAATCACTAACGCAATTACTAATATGAATAAAGCACTTGCAAGTTGTAATGGGCGACGATTAAAATACCCAAAATTAAAACGTTTTTCATGGGTTGGCACTTTAAACCTTGGGTCGGCTTTAATTAAGTGTTTAACATTAGGAACATCTTGTTCAGCCATTTCAATAATGTGTCTTTTTAATTTATCATCACGCATCTTCTTCACCTGCTTTCTTTAATTTTTTTAAAGCATTTTGATACATCCATGTTATGGTTCCTAGAGGTTTATCTAATGCTAAAGCAATATCTTTATGCTTTTCATCTAAAATCACATGGCGTATTACGACTTGTTTTTCATCGTCATTCAAAACATTTAATAATTTATCTAAGTAGTATCTATTTTCTTGAGGAGACTCTTCACTTCCAAACATATATTCGCTTTCATCAATATCAACTAATAGCTCTTTTTTACGTTTATTGAAGGTGTTGATTGCTAAATTTCTAGCTATAGTAGCAATCCAAGCGGGAAATTGATTTTTTCTTTTATATTTTGGTAAAGCTTCAATCATTTTTAAATAGGTCTCCTGCATTAAATCTTCGGCTAATGAATGATCTTTAACAATTGATAAAATTGTATAGTAAACTTTCGTTTTAGTTTCCTCATAAATAATATCGAAATATGCTTCATCACCTTGTTTGAATTTTTGTACAGCATAGTCAAGTTTCTTATGGTCCACAGTGCCACCTCTATCCTACAGTATAGACACCTTCAATTATAAAACAATAAAGAGGGTGTTTTTGTTGGAATAATTTTATTTTTTATATCCAACAATTCTTTTCGTATGTTTCTTATAAGTAATATAGTCTTCTTTAAAGATTGATTCTAGTAAGTGTTCTTCCTTTTTTATTTGATGAAAAAAGGCAAAAAATATAAATAAGGTACTACCTAAAAAGAAAAAGTTAGCATACGTAAGGAAGTAACCGACAAATAACAAAAAAATTGCGATATAAGTTGGATTTCTCGTATACTTGAAAATACCAGTCGTAATTAATTGGTTTGTTTTTTGATTATCGACACCAATACGCCAAGCTTCTTTAAAACTGGCTAGCGCTAGTGAAAATAAAACAATACTTATATTTAACAAGATAAACCCTAACCAGTTAAAAAACATATTTTCAAATAAAACAATAAGGTCTATAACGTATAAAAACTTCAAATCAAAAGCTGAAATTATTACAAGATATGTAAAAAATATTAAGCCTAAATAAAAAGATAATTCTAAAATCTTAGCCTTACCTGATTTATGCTTGCCTAATGTAAGCACGTTATGTCCTCTTATATAAGTTAAAAGGCTCTTGCTGATAAGCAAAGTATAAAAAGTAAAAAGGATAATTAAAGCATAAATGTCGAAGAAACTCATTTTAACACCTCTTTATAATATTATATAATAAAAAAGGTAATTTCATTATAATATGTTAAAATATGCTAGAGGTGTTTATATGGAATTTGTTGCGACATGTGCATTTGGAATTGAAGCTGTATTAAAAAGAGAAATGACATTATTAGGATTAAATATAACTCGAAGTGAAAACGGTAAAATATACTTTGAGGGCAATCAAGAGGCAATGGTTTTAGCAAATCTAGCACTTAGAACGGCTGAAAGAATATTTATCGTGTTTGGTCATCAAAAAGTATTAACTTATGATGAACTATTCGATTTTATAAAAAGTATTAAATTTAGACCGATTTTATCGCATGAAGGGGCTTATTTAATTCAAGCTAAGACAGTACAGTCACAACTTTTTAGCCCAAGAGATCTCCAAACGATTACTAAAAAAGCATTAATTGAAAACTTAAAAGTTTCATTTAAAGTTGATACTTTTTTAGAACAAAAAGAACGTTATCGTTTTTTGCTAAACTTACAAAAAGATGAGTGTGAATTATGGCTTGATACAAGTGGTGAGGCTTTACATAAAAGAGGTTACCGTGTTAAACAAGGTGTAGCCCCTATTAAAGAAACCCTAGCAGCAGCCTTGGTATTATTAAGCTTCTACGAAAAAGACCGTGTTTTATATGATCCGTTTTGTGGATCAGGCACCATCCCAATTGAAGCAGCAATGATTTGTAAAAACATGGCCCCAAACTTAAATAGAAGTTTTGATTTTCTTCATTTTCCATGGTTTGATAAAACCATTTATAAACAAGTCAAAGCAGAATTATTAAAAGCAATCAATCAAACAGAAACCTGCAAAATTATTGCAAGTGATGAAGATCCAAGAGCTGTGGAAATGGCAGAAGAAAACGCGATTGAAGCAGGGGTTGATGATGCGATTGTATTTCAGTTATGTAAATTTGAACACCAACAATTTAAAATCCCTTATGGTATTATCATCACAAACCCACCCTATGGAGAAAGACTTGACACTTTAGAAGAAGCAGAACTTTTATATCGATCCATAGGACAAACATTTAAAACATTAAAAGATTATTCCTTATATATGATTACATCTTATCCAGGAATCGAAGGAATATTTGCTAAAAAAGCGGATAAAACACGTGTTTTATTTAATGGTAACATTAAGGCAAGATACTATCAATATTTCGGACCCAGACCACCAAGATAGTCTGGGTTTTTATTTTTTTTAAAAAAAGTTAGGTAAGTACTAACTATTTTAAAAACGTTGTGATATAATTGCAATTGGTAGGTGAGCATCCATGAGCAATGATGATAAAAAACGTTATTTAATTTTAAAAGATTCAAACATATATAAAGGCCTTATAATCCTTGCAATTCCGCTTATGCTAAATAACTTATTAAAAACATTTCATGATATTATTGACATGTTTTTTGTTGCGCGAATTCCTGGTGAAGGAACCAATGGGGTTGCAGCGATTCAGTTAACATTTCCAATTATGTTTACGTTCATTTCTTTAGGAATCGGATTAAGTGTTGCAGGTACTGCACTGATAAGTCAGTTTGTCGGTTCAGGTCAAAAAGCAGATGCAAGGAAATACGCTTCACAATTACTATCTTTATCAATCATTGTTGGGATCGTTTTATTTGTGTTATCGTATTTTGGGGCAGAACTCATCATTAAAACGATGGGTATTGATCCAAGTAATAGTCCAGCAGATCAGTTTATCTATGATAATAGTATTGCATACTTAAAAATAAGGGCATTTGAAATGCCGTTTATGTTTATGTTCTTTGCATTTATGGCAATTAGACAAGCATCAGGTGATACCGTTTGGCCTGTCATTATAAGTGGGACTGCCATTGTAATTAATACGATATTATCACCCATATTAATTCAAGTTTATGGACTAGGTGTTCCAGGAGCTGCCTATGCAACAGTCATTGCGAATGTTGTTATTATGCCTTTTGGTTTTTACTTATTATTTTTTGCAAAAAGTGGCATTACAGTTACCATTCCACTCATGAAATTAGAATCGGGTGTTGTTAGGGATATTGTTAGAACTGCCATTCCTGCATCACTTGGTCAAGCAATTACCGCGATTGGGTTTTACTTAATGAACGGAATCATTTATTCTTATGGTCCTGAAACTGTCGCAGCCTTTAGTGTTGGGAATAGAATCAGTTCGATGATTCTACATCCTGTTATGGCAATTGGTGGGGTTGCGAGCGCTTATATTGGTCAAAATATTGGGGCACAAAATACTGAACGCGCAAAAGCCACTCACGCGAAGTCAATGATATTATCTGTTTGTTTAATGGCTGTGGGTTCTGCGTTCTTAATCTATGTAAGAAGGCCACTCGCAGGCATCTTTATAGTCGATAATTTATTTGCGCTTGATTTAGCAAGTGAATACATGTTTTATTTATTAATAGGAATGCCTTTAATGGCAATATTCCAAGCATTTATGGGAACCTATAATGGAACCGGAAATACTAAATACTCTTTAATTTTATCTGTGTTAAGACTTTGGGGTATGCGTATTCCACTCGTAATCTTCATGAGAGAGTTTACGGACTTAGGCAGTAGTGGAATATGGTATGCAATTTTAATAAGTAACTTCCTTATCGGTATCGTTGGGTATATGTTATACTTACGCATTGATTTTAAACCTAAAATATCAATATCAGAATCCATTAAACCCGTTCAAGCTAAAGCTGTTGCATAAAGACCGTTTATACGGTCTTTTTTTTGCATTTTATCGTTAGATTATTGTAATCTATAATTTCATCCTTCATTTTATAAATAGAACTGCTAAAATGAAAGTATCAATAACGGAGGTGACTTATGAAACGCATAATATTAATAGTAGTATTTTCATTCGTGTTGGTGCTATATGCATGTAGTCAAGAAGGTTATCAGCAAACTGAGATGGAACTTGATGGTTATCCTATTTATGTAAAAGAAGCTGAAAAAGATGAAGTGTGTGCTTTATGGTATTCAATGACAGTTTATGATGGGGCAGAAGGGCATTATGTATTTTTAAATCACTGTCCTACATCTTATGCCATTAAGATTGATGAGGTTTTAGTCCCACTAACAAGCTATATTGCGGAAAGAACATTTACCTATAATGATATTGAAGATTTTCCTTTATTTATAAGAGAATCAGATAATGCTTTTAATGACACGTCATATCATGAAACTAATATGACGTTAAAATCTTATCCTGTTTATGTAAAAGTCAGTGACTCAGATATTTGTGCAGAGTGGTATTCAATAAGCGTCTATTTTGATGAGAATAGCCAATATGATTATTTCAATCATTGTCCGGTGGTCTATTACATACAAGTAGATGGTACGTTTGTAGCCCTTGAAAACATTATTAATTCGTTAGATTTAACGATTGAAGAAATGGACGCGTTTCCATTAATTGTGAAACGTGATTTAGAAGAATCACCTTATCAAGAAACTTCGATGAATCTTGATGGGTATGAAGTATTTGTTAAAGAAGGTGTTGGAGAAAGCTGTGCGATGTGGTACTCAATGGTCATTTATACAGGAGAAGAAGGCACTTATTTATTTTATAACACTTGTCCAATTCACTATTATGTTAAAGTTAATGAAGATTATATCCCATTGTTAAGTTATATCTCAACAAATCCTATCAGTATTGAAACCATCCAAAATTTTCCGTTGTTTGTGAAAACAGAATAAAAAAAATGCAAATCGAGAGATTTGCATTTTTATTCATCATTTTTAGCGAAAAGTCCGTGCTCTAATAAGTCCATTACTTGATCAACAATATAATCTACGTCATCGTTATTCGCACCTAAATCTAAAACAACTTTTAACCCAATAAAGTTTGTAATACCCATTAAAACAAAACTAATTACTTCAGTATCAATTGGGCGAACCTCTTCAAGTTGAATGGAGAAGTTTAATCCTTTAACATAACGTTTAGCAAAAGATTCGTAATATTCTTTGAATAGTTCACGATCTATGTATAAAGATTCCCATATAATGTTATACATTTGTGGGTTTTTTCTTGCGAGATTTATAAAAGTTTTAATGCCTTCTTTTTCCTTATCACGGCGGTTATTAACTAAAGAGACCTTCTCGGCAATCTCTTTTCTTATGTTATGTGAAAAGGTAAGTAAAATGTGCTTATAAAGAGCTAGTTTACTAGGAAAGTATAAGTAGAAAGTTCCTGCAGCCACCCCTGCTTCACTAGTAATATTATTTACTGTTGTTCCATGATATCCGTTTTTATAAAACAAATCTACAGCCGCATCAAAAATAGCGTTGAATGTGTTTTTAGCGTTTCTAGTTATGGGTTCTTTTATAATATCTTGCACGGTAATCACTCCTTTTTTATCTGTTCGTTGACAGTGTAAGCGTTTTATGCTATAATTTAATTATTAAGTGAATGGGTATTCAGTTTATGAAGATATATTCACTATCTGAATTATTCTTCACCTGTAAAGTATAATCTATTTAAATAAATAAAGCAAGATGTTGCTTATATATATAATAAGGAGGAAAAGAATGAAAAAAGTGTATGTTGTTAGTGCGAAAAGAACGGCTATTGGATCTTTTATGGGAACGCTTGGTGACTTGCATCCCGCAATATACGGTTCAGAAGTAGTAAAAACAATTTTAAATGAGACGGGTGTGCCAAAGGATGCGGTAGATGAAGTTGTTGTTGGTAATATTTTGCCAGCTGGACTTGGTCAAGGGGTTGCTAGACAAGTAGCAATTCATGCAGGTATTCCAACTAGTGTACCAGCTTATGGAGTTAACATGGTATGTGGATCAGGAATGAAAACAGTAATGAATGCGTTTACAAGCATCCAAGCTGGCCTGCATAATGTTGTCATTGCAGGTGGCGTTGAATCAATGAGTAAAGCACCATATATTTTACCTGATAAAATTCGACCAGGGATTAAAATGGGTGGGTTTACTGTGAAAGATCATATGATTGATGATGCACTTATGGATGCTTTTAATCCAATTCATATGGGTATCACTGCAGAAAACATTGTAGAAAAATATGGACTATCAAGAGAAGAACAAGATCAATTTGCCATTAACAGTCAAACACGTGCAATTAAAGCCGTGGATGCCGGGCGCTTTAAAGACGAAATTGTACCTATCACAATTTCTACACGTAAAGGAGACTTTGTTTTTGAGACGGATGAATATCCAAATAGAGTAACTACTTATGAAAAATTAAGTTCATTACGTCCAGCATTTAAAAAAGATGGTAGTGTCACTGCAGGCAATAGTTCGGGGATTAATGATGGGGCTAGTTTCATGTTAATTGTAAGTGAAGAAGCGCTTAAAAAATATAACTTAACCCCTTTAGCAGAAATTGTTGGAATTGGTCAAGGTGGTGTAGATCCGAACTTTATGGGATTAGGACCAGTACCAGCTATTGATGCAGCACTTAAACATTCTAAATTAGCATTTAATGATTTAGAACTCTTTGAATTAAATGAAGCATTTGCTGCACAAAGTTTAGGCGTGTTAAAAGATTTAGAAACTGCCTATGGTGTTACAATCGATGAAATGATTGCAAAAACGAATGTTAATGGTGGTGCTATTGCTTTAGGTCATCCTGTTGGCGCAAGTGGCAATAGAATTATCGTTACTTTATTACATGAAATGATTAAAAGCAATAAAACTTATGGCCTAGCCTCACTTTGTATTGGTGGCGGTATGGGTACAGCAATTATATTAAAAAGGAGTGAACAATAATGCGTTTAGAAGGTAAAGTTGCAGTAATTACAGGTGGTGCACAAGGATTAGGACAAGCAATGGCAGAGCGTTTTGCACAAGAAGGTGCAAAAGTTATCGCTGTGGATATGCAGCCACTTACATATACTAACGATTCAGTCGAAGGTGCTATTTTAAATGTTACTGATAGCACTGCATGTAAAGCGTTTTTTGAAGAAAAAATAGCTAAATATGGAAGAATTGATATTCTTGTAAATAATGCAGGCATTACGCGTGATGCAATGACACGTAAAATGACTGATGAGCAATGGGATTTAGTCATTGATGTCAATTTAAAAGGTGTATTCAACTTAACAAGACACATTGGCCCACACATGGAAGAAATGGGTGGGGGTTCAATTATTAATATTTCCAGTGTTGTTGGAGAGTTTGGAAATATTGGTCAAGCAAACTATGCAGCGACTAAAGCTGGTGTAATTGGATTAGCAAAAACTTGGGCTAAAGAATTTGCACGTAAAGGCGTTCCTGTTCGTGTAAATGCGATTGCACCAGGCTATATAATGACTGATATTTTAAAAACCGTTCCAGAAGATTTACTAAAACAATTTGCTGCATTAACTATGCTAAAGCGCATAGGAGAACCAATTGAAATTGCCAATGCTGCGTTATTTTTAGCAAGCGAAGAATCAAGTTATGTTACAGGACATGTATTAAGTGTTAATGGTGGCATGAGACTTTAATAAATTTAGGAGTGATTAACATGTCCAATAAGCATGTTGGTGTAGTAGGTACAGGAATTTACTTACCGAAACACAAAAAAACCGCGAAAGAAATTGCAAAAGCCACTAATGGATTATGGACTGAAGAAGCGGTTATAGATAAATTAGGTATTAAAGAAATTTATGTGCCAAGCGATACTGATGGTACACAAGAAATGGCATATTTAGCAGCAATGGATGCCCTTAGTAACACAGGTGTTAATCCACTAGATATCGATGTGATCTTATCAATCGGAGAAGAATGGAAAGAATATCCACTGACAACAAGTGCTTTATATGTACAAGGAAAAATCGGTGCTGATAATGCTTGGGGTATCGATATTCAAAACCGTTGTTCAACCGGTGTTAGTGCCTTGAAAATGGCAAAAGATATGTTAATAGCGGATGATGATATTCATGTAGTCATGATAGTTGGTGGTTATAGAAATGGTGATTTCGTAGACTTTAAAGATAAAAATATGTCAATGATGTATAATTTATCAGCTGGTGCTGGTGCGATGATTCTTAAGAAAAACTACGGCAAAAATCTTTTACTAGGGTCACATATTATTGCAGATGGATCATTAGCACGTACAGCAGGGGTTGAAATTGGTGGAACGGTTAATCCAATTACAAAAGACAATTTTGATGCTGCGTACAAATCTTTACGTTTAATGGAACCAGAAAAAATGAAAAATCGTTTAAACGACGTTTCAATGAAGAATTGGTTTCAATGTATTGATAAAGCCTTAGAAAAATCTTTGTTAACTAGGAAAGATATAGATTATTTAGCAATTTTACATATTAAACGTTCTGGACATTTAGGGATGCTTAAAGAATTAGGCTTAACCGAAGCACAAACTATTTATTTAGAACATTATGGTCATATTGGCCAAATCGATCAAATTTTATCATTACATTTAGCATTAAAAGATAAAATTGTAAAAGACGGTTCAGTAATTTGTATGATTGCGGCTGGTATTGGGTATGTATGGGGTGCATCTATTATTAAATGGGGTGAAGCAGATGAGTAACTTTTTACGTCTTATATTTAATAGTTTACAAACCGGTAGTATATTTGCGCTTGCCGCATTAGGAATTGTATTAATCTTTAGAACAAGTCGTACAACGAACTTCGCACAAGGATTAATAGGAACCTTTAATGCTTACGTTGCAGCAACTGTAATGGTAAGACTGGGGTTTAATATTTGGATTTCTACACTAGTTGCTATGATAACAGCATTTATTATGGGGATTATCATTGATACAATTATTATTCGTCCAGCCGCAAAAGTAAGCCCGATTTCAAAACAAATTATTACTTTAGGGATCATCATGGTAATCATTGGTATCATTCCTTATTTCTTTGGGGTAGATTCGATGTACTTACCAAACTTTATCCCAACAGGTAGTTTCAATATATTTGGGGCGGCTTTAAGATATAATACATTATTTGTTATTTCGGTATCTTTAGTTTTAATGGGATTGATGTTTTGGTTTATTCAATATACCAAGTGGGGTCTAGCAACCCGCGTAACCGCATCAAATGAAACAACCTCTAAACTTATGGGTGTCCCAACTAATAATGTTACGATGGTCTCATGGGCTGTTGCAGCGATACTAGGAACACTTGCTGCAATATTTGTTGCACCGAATGTCAGTGTTCAAACAAATATGTTATTAAATGTTCAAGTAAGTGCATTCTTTGCTGGTACATTAGGTGGATTTAGCACCTTCTTAGGACCTGTAGTAGCAGCCTACATTATCGCATTTGCAAGAAACTTTACAGCGTTTTATATCAGTGATATTTGGGGAAATGTCATTGTTTACATGTCAATACTTGTTTTCTTATACTTTAAACCTTATGGGTTGTTAGGTAAGAAACCAATTAAGAAAGTTTAGGTGAACAAAAGATGAATACTTTAAATAAATTAGAAAACTTCTTCGGAAAAATCTCTGTTCAGTTTAAAAAATATCCCCTATTACCTTTTATTACATTTGGTGCATTAATTATGTTAATTGCGTTTATGCCAGGATTAAATATGATTCGCTGGTCTACGATGAGTGTATTTGCATATATTGTTATATATACCGTAGTCGCATTAGGCTTAAACATACTCTTAGGATTTAGTGGACTTATATCACTTGGTACAGCTGGATTTGTTGGGGCAGGTGCCTTGGGAACAAGCGTATTTATGAACATGGGCTTTCCATTTGGAATTGCTGTAATCTTAGCATTAGTTTGCGCAGGATTAATCGGGGCATTAATTGGAATATTTTCACTTAAAGTTGATGGGATTTATTTGGCAATTGCCACATTGTTTGTTGGAGAAATATTAAGCCAAATATATACTCAAATTTCAATATTTGGTGGTGAGTCCCTTAGTTTTGAATCCATTAAGTTATTTGGTTTCTTAGAATTAAGTAATAATCCACAACAAGATAGAGTCGTCTTATTTATTCTTATTACAATTGCTATGACCATTTGTATGCTCATCATGCATAACATTGTAAAAAGTAGAACTGGTCGTGCTTTAATGGCGATGAGTAGAAGTCAACATGCTGCTCAAGCAATGGGTGTAAGCTTAATTAAATACCGATTAACTGCATTTATTTTAGCAACATTATTCGCAACCTTTGGTGGTGCGTTATATACTTTATATTTCCAAAACGTCCCAACAAGAGCTTGGACACTAGATCTTAGTCTATTTATAATTGCAATGGTTGTGGTTGGTGGATTTAAGTCTATTATTGGAACGTTCTTAGGTGCATTTATTATTCATGGTGTTCCGAATTTATATTTAAAAGATTATTTTGGAGATATCTCATATATCTTCTCAGGTGTTTTAATCATTTTAGTCATCTTATTTTATCCAAACGGATTTGTCTATATTTGGTATGACATTAAAAGACTTTACTACAAGTTTAAGATTCGCATAAGCAAAAGGCAGGTGAAACCAAATGACAAAGGATAATGTTGTATTAAGCCTTAAAAACGTTTCGATGACATTTGGTGGATTAAAAGCTGTAAATGATTTAAGTTTTTCAATTAATCAAGGTGAAATCGTAGGACTCATTGGTCCAAACGGTGCAGGAAAAACAACCATATTTAACTGTGTTACACAATTTTATAAAAATTATGAAGGCATCATTTCATTTAAAAATCAAAACAATGAAATGATTGACTTACGCAACGTAAAAGTAACAAAAGTTATTGATCAAGGCCTTGTAAGAACCTTTCAAAATATAGAACTTGTCGCAGATTTATCGATTCTAGATAATGTTTTAATTGGTGCACATAATCAATTCAAAACCAATATTATTGCACACATATTAAAAACAAGAAAAGCGCGTAATGAGGAAAAAGCATTAAGAGAAAAGGCATTAGAAGTGTTAACATTCTTAGGCATTGATCATTTAAAAGATTTTTATGCTAAAGGACAACCTTATGGGGTCATGAAAAAAATAGAAATAGCACGTACTTTAATGGCGCAACCCTCACTTATTATTTTAGATGAACCTGCAGCGGGGTTAAATGATCAAGAAACCGATGAACTCGCAAAACTCATTTATAAAATACGTGAAAAATATAATACAACCATTCTACTCATTGAACACGATATGGGATTTGTTATGAATATTTGTGACCGTGTATGCGCAATTAACTTTGGTAAGTTCTTAGCAATGGATGTACCATTAAAAATTCAAAAGGATCCATCCGTTCAAGAAGCCTATTTAGGAAAGGATGAGACCATTGAATAAATTATTAGAAGTCAATGACTTACATGTTTCTTATGGGGCGATTCAAGCGTTAAAAGGTATTGATTTAGAAGTACACGAAGGTAGTATTGTCGCTATTTTAGGGGCTAACGGTGGGGGTAAAACCACACTACTTAAAAAGATATCAGGTGTTGTGCCTGCTCAAAAAGGTACCGTTACATTTAATGGGATTGACATCACAAAAACATCCCCTGAAAAAATTACTAATTTAGGGATTGTTCAATCCCCAGAAGGGCGTCAAATATTTGGAGATTTAAGTGTTTATGAAAATCTTATGATAGGGGCCTTTACAGTCAAACAACATGAAGTTAGATGGCCTAGAATCTATGATGAAGTTAAAACCCCACGTATTGAAGCGCTATATAAGCTTCAAAAAGAACAAGGATTAAAAGATGAAGATATTAATGTTCTTTTAAACAGAAAAGAAATGATAGCAAACAACTTAGAACGTGTTTATGATTATTTCCCTGTTTTAAAAGAAAGAAGTAAACAAATTGCTCAAACACTATCAGGTGGAGAACAACAAATGCTTGCAATAGGTAGAGCACTTATGGGGACACCTAAATTATTAGTACTTGATGAACCTTCTTTAGGACTTGCCCCGTTAATTGTCCAAAATATTTTCAAAATTATTAGCGAACTAAATGCTGAAGGGATTACCGTTTTAATTGTTGAACAAAACGCATTACAAACGTTAAAAATCGCGGATTATGCGTATGTTATCCAAGTCGGTAAACTCATTAAAGAAGGTAAAGCATCAACATTAATTAACGATCCAAAACTGATCGAAGCGTACTTAGGAAATTAGCAACACATCTGCGTTGCAGATTTCAAATAAAATTCTCAAAAATATGGAGGAAAATATGAAAAAGATTTTATTAGTTTTAGCATTATCTTTAAGCGTCATGACTTTAGCCGCATGTGGATCAAAAGAGACTTCACAAGGTGTAACAGACGATAAAGTACTAGTAGGAAATACCGCTGTTACTACAGGACCATTCGCATTCGTTGGTGTACCTTTTAACCAAGGTATGGTAGCTTACTTTGACATGATTAATGATCAAGGTGGCGTTAACGGACGCAAAATCGAACTTATTAACCGCAGTGATGACTTTAATGCTGCAATCGGATTAACCAATACACAACAATTAGTAGAAGATGATGAAGTGTTCGCATTAGTTGGACATTTTGGAACCCCTACTGTTGGTGCTTCAAAATCGTATCTTGATAGTGTTGGGATTCCACGTGTTTATTATGCAACTGGTATTAATGCATTATATAATACAAATGCAACTGGAAATCAACGTTCAAGTTTCCCAGTTCAACCTATCTATAGCCCAGAGGGTGAAGTTATGGTTGCACGTGCCGTTGCAGACTTAAATGCATCTAAAATTGGGGTTATTTATACCAATGCTGATGACGGTTTAGGTATGCTTGCTGGAATCGTATTAAAAGCAGCTGCTTTAGGCGTATCAGTACAAGTAGCACAAGTTGGTTCTGCAGATACAGATATGAGTTCTGCCGCTTTATCTATTATGGCAGCTAATGTTGACGTAGTTATTGTTGCTGCAAATCAAGTGCCTGGTTCTGTTGCGATTCGTGCATTAAATGAAGCAGGAAACACAAAACCAGTTATTACAAGTTATGTAAGTGCAAATGATGCTTGGTTAGACGGCGTTAAAGCAGTTTTACCAAACTTCGATGTCTATGCATCTTCATGGATTGATGTAACAGTTAATGACAATGCAGATTTAGATCTTTTTGTTCAAGAAGTATCTAAAGTTGACGCAGCTTTAGCAACAAACAGCTTTGCTTATGCTGGTTGGGTTGCTGGTGCAGCATTTGTTGAAGGATTAAAACGCGTTGGAAACGATGCATTAACATGGGAAAACTACATTAATGCAATGGAAGAAGCGCCACTTAACTTACCATTTGGTGTTATGGTTGACTACCAAAATGGTAGACGTGTCGGAACACAAAGTTTAGCATTATTAAAAGGGACAGTATCAGGAGATGCTGTAGCATGGGTTGTTGAAAGACCTTTACAATCAATCGACGAAATTTTAGAATAATTTAATCCATACGTAAACATTGGGTGATGGATTCCCATCACCCTCATATTACGTTTGAAGGGAGCATATCATGGCTAAAATCATTACCATCAAAGAAGCACTTAATTTAGTAAAAGATAACGACCATATCGTTGCAGGCATGGCCGCAAGTGAAGGCCGTGAGTTCTTTACGCATTTACACGAAATAGCAGATAATATTAACCATGTAACCATTGATAATTGTTTACCGCTTTATCCTTATGAGTTTATGGTAAACGATGCTTATAAGAATCATTTCACCATCAACAGTTGGTTTTTCTCAGGCGATTTAAGAAAAGCGTTTAAAAATAAAAATATCGCTTTTATTCCCAACCAACTTCATTTTGCGGGTAAAAAACGCGCAGAACATATGAAACCAAATATCTTTATCGGGAATGCAACCCCACCGGATAAACATGGTTTTGTGTCTTTATCGTTATCAAATGTTTATGAAAAACATATGATTGAAGTAGCCGATAAAGTAATTTTAGAAATTAACCCTCATTTACCAAGAACATTTGGTGACTTAGAGGTCCATCAAAACGATATAGATTATTTTATAGAAGTAGATTATAAAGCCCCAGTTTTACCAGATGCAGAACCGAGTGAAAAGGACTTATTAATTGGAAAAAACATTGCCGAGTACATTCATGACGGAGATACGATACAACTAGGTATAGGTGGCATTCCAAACGCTGTTGCTGCGGCATTAAGCGATAAAAAAGATCTAGGTGTCCATACTGAAATGCTTACAACTGGGTTTATGAAACTCTTTAAACAAGGCGTTGTAACGAATAAGAAAAAATCACTACATAAAGGAAAAATGGTCTGTGCTTTTGCACTTGGTACCCAAGAACTATACGACTTTTTAGATAATAACCCTGCCGTTATGTTTCTCGATGGAAATTATGTAAATGATCCAATGGTGATAGGCCTTAACGATAATCAGGTTTCTATTAATACAACCATTGAAGTTGATTTAACAGGACAGTGTTGTAGTGAATCAATCGGTACGATGCAGTTTAGCGGTACTGGAGGTCAAACAGATACTGCAACCGGTGCGCAACGCGCTAAAAACGGAAGAAGTTTTATCGCGCTTTATTCAACGACTATGGCTAAAAATCCAGAAACAGGTGAGCGTGAGGAAATTTCTAAAATTGTTTCAACCTTAAAACCTGGTGCTGCGGTTAGTTTATCACGTAATGATGTTGACTATGTTGTAACCGAATTTGGCGTTGCTCATTTAAGAGGAACTAGTATTAAAGAACGTGTTGAACGTTTAATAGCCATCGCACATCCTAAATTTAAAGAACAGCTTAAAAAAGAAGCTGAGATCATCGGATATATTTAATATGGCAATCTTTAACTATAATAATGATGCAATATTTTATCAAATTGATGGGGATGGTAATAAACCACATTTGCTTTTACTAAATGGGATTATGATGTCTACTAAAAGTTGGGACTCGTTTGTCCAACCACTTACCGATCATTTCACCTTATTAAGAGTAGATTTGTATGACCAAGGTCAAAGTACTAAAAAAACAGATTATTATACCCAAAGCATTCAAGTGGATTTAATTAAAGCTTTACTTGATGAACTCAAAATAAAAAAACTTCACATTACGGGCATTAGTTATGGTGGAAGTATAGCCCTACAGTTTGCAACAAAACATCAAGAAATGATAGATAAAATGATTGTATTAAATGCTGTAGCTAAGACATCTAAATGGTTAAAAGCTATTGGTGATGGATGGAATGAAGTCGCAAAAACACGTAATGGATTAGCTTATTATCACATTACTATCCCATTTATTTATTCACCAATGTTTTATAACTTTAATCACGAATGGATGGAAAACAGAAAAAAATTACTTATTCCAATATTTAGTAATGAAGTCTTTTTAGATGCAATGATTCGTTTAACGGTTAGTGCAGAAACCCATGATGTGACAAGTAGCCTTTCTAATATTAAAACAAAAACGTTAATTGTCTCAAGTGATGAAGACTATTTAACCCCACCCTTTGAACAAACATACTTAAAAAACGCATTACCAAACGCTCAAATGATTACTTTTCATGAATGTGGGCATGCGAGTATGTATGAAAAACCACAACTTTTTGTCTCCACAATTATAGGCTTTTTAAGTGAAAAAGTTTGGGATTATAATTTATAAGTAAAGGAAGATTGGATGAATAAAAAATCAGTTACATTAAGTAATAAAGAAACCATTTATTATCTTGAAGAAGGATTACATCATCAAGAAACCATTATTTTAGTTCACGGAAACATGAGCAGTTCAGTTCATTATTTACCTATTATTAAGCCATTATCAGAAAAATTTCATGTTATTGCGCTTGATCTAAGAGGATTTGGTGATTCAACTTATCACAAACCAATACAATCACTTGAAGATTTTGCAGATGATATTTATAGTTTTTTAAAAGTTTTGAAACGAGATAAAATTATCTTAGTTGGCTGGAGTGCAGGTGGTGGTGTTAGCTTAAAATTTGCAGCTAAATATCCAAACATGATTAAGAAACTAATTTTAATTGAGTCTGCATCAATAAAAGGCTATCCTATATTTAAAAAAGACGAAAAATACCAACCTATTTTAACTGAAATCTATCAAACTAAAGAAGAAATGGCAAAAGATCCAGTTCAAGTATTACCTGTTCAAATGGCTTTAAAAAATCAAGATAGTGCTTTTATGAAACGTATTTGGGAAGCGGCTATTTACAACACGAAGATCCCTGAAAATATAGACCTTTATATTAGTGAATCCTTAAAACAACGCAACTTAATTGATCTAGATTGGGCACTGATGACCTTTAATATTTCAAGTGAACATAATGGCGTAGTAGACGGTGATAATACCGTTGATAATATCCTTTGCCCAGTGTTAGCTATTTATGGGTTGAAAGATCTAGCTGTACCAAAATACATGTTTGATGAAACAGTAAAAGCCCTCAAGAATGTAAAAACACATCTATTTGATGAAGGATCGCATTCACCGATAACAGACTATCCAGAAGAACTTGCTAAACTAATAGTCGAGTTCATATAAATATAAAAATTTCTCCTAAAAGGTAAAGAAACTTTTCTGCAAAGTTTCTTTATTTTTT
>NZ_JBIOAG010000025.1:0-29450 GCF_043951795.1 Liberiplasma polymorphum
TCTTGTGCTTTATTTATTTTCAGGATTTATATTTTTTAATTTAGTCTTTTTATGGTTTAAAGGTAAAACCCTAGCCTATAAAAAATCAGATGATAAAGCCTTTAAGATCAATTATTTTATTTATACAACGGTGAATATTTTATTTAGTGTTGTTATCTTTGATACATTAACCCGCTACTATATTGATGACTTTGAAGCGGTCCCACTTACTGGAATGACCCCATTTGTTTTTATTACGTTATTATTTATTGGAGCCATCTTAATTAGTATGTTTGTCTATAAAAAGTTCCATATAAAAACAAAAAATTATAAAACAAGTTTATTAAGATGGTTGCTCATGATTATTTTAGTTGTTTATAGTTTATACGCATATACTACTATTGTTCTTTCATTTATTTATTACATGCTTATAAGATAGGTCATTGACCTATTTTATTTTTATATTAAATTGACCATTTTATGTAGGTTACTTTTATATAATTGTGTATAATATAATGTTAATTGTAAGGGCTTTAAGTACATGTTATGATTAAATTAAGGAGTGATTCAATGAAACCAATGGATACTGTATTAATTACCGCATTCGAAGCGTTTGGTGATGATCAGATAAACCCAACTGAACGTATTTTAGCTGAGTTACCAGATTTTTTATATAATGCTAAAATCGTTAAAGTTACTTTACCAGTCGTTTATAATCAAGTATTTGATGAATTAAAACCACTGATTGAAAAACACAAACCAAAAGTGATTTTAATGCTTGGCCTTGCTGCAGGAAGAACACATATAAATATTGAACGGGTAGCCATCAATATTAGTGATAGTAAAAGCCCAGATAATAAAGGCACCATTTTAAGAAATGTTAAGATTAATAAAGAAGGACAAGCTGGCTATTTTACAACCTTACCTTTAGATAATATAATGTTACGCTTAAAGAAAAAAGGCGTACCTGCTCAAATCTCTAATTCAGCGGGTGCTTATGTTTGTAACCATATAATGTATCATGTACTCCATCATATAAAAACTGAGAAGATGGAGACGTTTGCTGGTTTTATTCATGTGCCTTACCTACCAGAACAAGTATTAGAAAAACCAGGCGTTGCCAGTTTAGATTTACAGTTAATGATTGATAGTATTTTAACGATTATTGATGAACTCATCAACCCAGTTAAGTTAGTATGAAAATAAATATAATAGGAGCCACATGATGAAGAAAATAACCTTAGTCTTAACGATATTGTTAAGCACAATTACGATCATTGGGTGCGCAAAAATCACACCAATTGAAGAAGACTTCCTAAATATCACACTTGAAAGTAATTTAGCTGAGGCTAATCTTTCTGTAAGTAGTGAAGCTATTACATTAGGCGATGAAGTTACTATTACTGCGGGCAATGTAGAAGGCTACAGATTTGTTTACTGGTTAGATAAATCGTTAAATATTATTGTAAGTAATAATGCCGTCTACACCTTCACTGCAAGTAAAGCGATTACGTTTAAAGCCATTTATGAACCGATTAGCGTCCCTGAAGGAGTTACTTTAACATTAACCGATTCAATAGATAATTCTCATGTATCATATAGTCCAAGTGAAATCGTTAAAGGGGACTTAGTCACGCTTTTAGCACATGAAGTAGAAGGCTATACCTTCTCTCATTGGTTAGATGTAGAAACCGATGTCGTGCTAAGCACTAATCCAAATTATAATTTAATCATGACGCGTGATCGTATGATTAAAGGCGTATATATAGAAGATTTAGCAGATACTATCCAAATTCATTTAACCAGTAATGTAATCGACGCACCTTTATTTGTGGATAAAGCGTTTATTTATCTTGGAGATACCGTTACAATAACTGCGGGAGAAGTGGAGGAATATTATTTTGCCTATTGGTTAAATATGACAACTGAAGAAATCTTATCAGAAGATCCTATTTATACATTCATCATGAATGAATCATTAAGCATTAAAGCCGTTTATGAATTAGAATTTCCACCGACGGAAACCGCTATTTTCTTAGATTTTGAAACGGGAGAGAAAACCTCTTATAGTTTAGGCAGTGTGTATTATGATGGCTTTGAATATGTATTCCAAGATGCACTCATAGGAGAACATGCAAGCGACAGAAAGTTTGGTAGTTTTTCTGTAAGGATTAGAAACGGAAATTTCGGACCATCATTTGCGATTAATCATATGCAATCAGTTTCTTTTTATGTCGCATCAGCTGGATTTGCAAACGATGATAATGCCCCATATCATTTTCAAGTATCACTTGATTATGAAAACTGGACCACGGTTACTTCTGGAACAGGCACACCAACTTTAACAAAAATAACCGTTGATTTTGGCGCGATTTATGTAGATTTAGGCGTAAGTGAATCTACCCCAATTTACTTTAGAATTGGAAGTACAACCTCTAAAAGAATAAATATCGATGATGTAACGATTACTTATATGAGTAATAGTGAATTTTTAATAAGAGAAGTTCAGTTAAACTTATCTGCGAATATTGAAGCAGAGGTTACTGCTGATTTAGAAGGCCCTTATCAGTTTGATCAAGAAGTTATGATCACTGCACCTACAGTTAAAGGGGCAACATTCAAATATTGGTTAGACCTAGATTCAGGTAAAATGTTAACATCAAGACAAAGTTACACGTTTAACATTCGTGCAAATAGAAACTTTGAAGCCGTGTATGATAAAGCACCAGATCACCCTGTTCAGTTTGTTTTACATGAAGATTTAGTTACATATTTCTCAGTAGGTGATGAGTACATCAGTTATACCTGTGATGTCTTTATTATAGAAACTGAAGAACCGCTTGATTGTTTTAAAGAAGGCAGTGTAAACACGAATCAAATAGGTGAATACACAGTCACTTACTATACATTAGATGCTGAAAATAACCGTTATGAAATCCATGTTACTAAAACCGTATTAAAAGATGCGTCTTTATTAAGTTTAATATTAGATGAATATTATAAAGATGCTGAAGGATTATACGGTGAATATTTAATGGTCGTTTTAAGAGATATTTTAAGAGAAAGTTACTTTGGAATAGATTATGATACGGTACGTGATGCCTTAATCGAAACAGACCGTGATCCAGAGAATCCAGATAACATAATTTTAATTTATGTAAGAACTAGTGTCCTTGGTGTATGGGATCAAGGCGCGACTTGGAACCGTGAACATGTTTGGCCACAATCACTCTTAGGCGTACCAGCTAGCGGGGCTAGCATTAATGTAAGTTCAGACTTACACAATCTATCACCCGCTGACCCTAGCGAAAATACAAGACGCGGAAACAAATATTTCTATACACAGTTAACCACAGAAGCCTATGAACCGCCTAATGTGGTTAAAGGCGATGTCGCTAGAATGCTGTTTTACATGATTACGATGTATGAAAACTTATCCCTTGTTAATACAAAACCAAATGTATATGAAATGGGTCATTTAGATACATTATTAATGTGGCACTTCATGTATGAGGTGCGCATGTTTGAAGAAAATAGAAATAACGTCATACAAGATTGGCAAGGAAATCGAAATCCATTTATCGATTATCCACACTTAGTTGAACTCATGTATTGGAATCATCCAGACGTATTAACTTGGTAAACAAAGAAAGGTGACACTCATGAAAAAAATGTTACTAGCGATACTATTTATTGCCTTTAGCTTAACGCTTATAGGGTGTGAAGAACTAGGCATTGATTTAACCCCAACTCCAAATCAAGACCCACTTACCGAGTGGGTCGCCTTGGATAAAGAACATTTACAAGATAGCTATACCGTAGGTGAATTTAACTTAAGCGATCTATCAATTCTTGTAAAAAGAGAAAATGAAGAAGTTCAAACCGTTGATTTACTTTTAACACATATCGTTAATCAAGAAAAACTCTACGTGATAGGAACCCATGAAATTGTTGTCTTTTATGAAGGGTTTTCAAACACATTTACCCTTACAATAGTAGAAGTTGAAGAAAATGACGATATAATTGATGTTGATTATTTCTATCCAGAAGATATCCCTTATGACGGACCGCGTCTAAATATGGACTTTTTAGATATGCCACTGTATCAAGAAGGTGGAAATCCTTATAAAGGTACAGGCGGTGCGTTTTACGCGGGCTCATGGTTTAGATGTATTGACGGAGATACAACCGTATTTGATTATCCAAGTGAGATTGAAAGTAAAATAACTTCAAATACCCCAAGTACAAGATACTTAAACTTTGATACACCAGAAACATTTTCTGGTGGAGAAGAAGTTTGGGGTAAAACGGCTTCTGTTTACAATTGTGAAGTTTTACACAGTGCAACCTCTATAATCTTACAAACGGACCCAGGCGACAATTTAACAGGGAATTACGGGCGATTACTCGCATGGGTTTGGGTATTACTTCCCGGTGATGATGATTATCAATTATTAAACTACTTAATGGTCCGTCACGGATTAGCTGAAGTAAAGTATTTATTTGGTGCAGGTGAAACGAATGTTACAGTCTATGACGGGTTAACTTATACTGAATGGATGTTTAAAGCAGAAGAACTTGCCTTACAAGATGGATACGGCATGCATTCAAATCTAAGAGATTATTACTGGGATTATGACCAAGATAAACCTGATTTTTCAAGATGGTAAACAAAAACGCTGAAAATATTATATTTTCAGCGTTATTTTTTTTTGAAACTAAGTGTTCTTTTAAGATTTCAAACCTGAATGTTGCTCCAGGTGAGAATGGTTCTGGGTTAAAGATAAAAATGTAGTAGTCTGAATCAATTGGGACTGCAAAGGTAATGGTCCCAAGCTTACGTTCCCCTTGATTTAATGCGCCGTCAAACGTATGGGCATCTTCTGTGAAAATATCTAAATCATAGACATTCCCTGCATCATCGGTAATTGTAAACATTAATAATCCATCGATTTGTTTTTGGTCAAATCCAACATTTTGTAACGTAATTTCTAGTTGTAGCCACATCATATCACTTGGTAATTCACCAAATAAAGTCTCTTCTACACGATAAGCATCTTCTAATGTAATGGCATAATTCGCATTACTTAAGGTCTCACCTATCTCATGATTCACATCACGTTCAAAGGCATCACAAGAAGATAGCATAAAGATAAATAGTATCAATAATGGGGTTAGGAATATTTTTTTCATAGTATCACTCACTTTAAAACAAATTTAATCCTATCTTAATTTTACCATGCAAGTTGCATTCATTCAAAACTTATGCCATTTATAAAGCATACGCTAAACAAGTTTTTTGTATTTTATAAATATGGGTGGTATAATACTTTCTAGGAGTGATACTATGATTGATGTCCATACCCATATTATGCCCAATGTTGATGATGGGGCTAAATCGCTTGAAGAGAGTTTAAAACTATTAAATGGGCTAAGTCAAACCGGCGTAACCCATGTCTTTTTAACGCCTCACGTCGCAAAAAAACGTGGGTATTTCGAAACAAAAGAAACATTTACTGATCATTTTAACGCGTTATGTGATGCAGCTAAAGCTATTCCTATCAAACTTTTACTTGGTAGTGAGGTTGATGAATCAGATGATTTGATTGATGTGTTATCAACCGCGCATACGATGAATGATTCTAATTTTGTGTTGATTGATTTTGGCATGCGAAAATGTGATATTGAAGATGTTGTTTATGAATGCCAAATAAAAGGGTATAAAGTTATTATTGCCCATCCGGAACGTTATTTTTATACTTCAATGGACACGTTAAGACGTCTTAAAAAACAAGGGGCTTATTTTCAAGTCTCTGCCCCGCACTTAATTAAATTAGGGCATAAAGATGCACAAAAAAAAGCCAAACAACTTTTAAATGAAAATTTAATCGACTTTATAGGTAGTGATATTCATAGAGATGGCATTGTAATTAATGCGATGGAAAAAGCGTATAAAGTGATTGAAAAGAAAAAAGGACAAGCAGTAGCAGATGCCTTATGTTATTTAAATGCTAAAAAATATCTCGTTGACAAAACTTAATCACGTTTTAGCTTGGGGTCTTGTTGTTGTTTGGATGGGTTTAATATTTACAATGAGCGCAAAAGATGCGACCACCTCAGGTGAACTAAGTGGATCATTAACACTTGCATTAGCTAATTTCTTTAATATCACAAACATTAGTTTACTGCATACTTTTATTAGAAAGAGTGCGCATTTCATGATTTACTTATTTTTAGGAATATGGTGCGTAAATGCTTTAAGTTATCACCTGTTAAAAGTTAAAACCATTTACATACTTTCATCACTTATTACGTTATTTTATGCGATAAGTGATGAAATTCATCAAACATTTATTCCTGGTAGAAGTGGTGAGGTCATGGATGTTATCATTGATTTTATCGGCGCTAGTATTGGGATTGTGTTTATGATTACATTAAAAAAGCATTTCAACCAACGTTGAAGTGCTTATTTTTTTAAGAAGGTATTTTGGTAATGACCAAATCAATTCTGCCAACGGCTGTAATTAAAATAATTGTATTTTCACCATAGTTTAAGCGCTCCACAAAACTTTCTCTTACGATAAGTGTGGACCCACTAAAACTAAACTTTGAACGATCGACATATTCATTGTTATAAAATACATGTCTAATCGTATAGTTTGAAGGAAAGTCGATTTCCATATCACTATCAATGATGAGCGGCGCTGTAATCATGACAGTACTCATAACATCAAAATAAGTGTGAATGGTTATGGGTGAGGTAAACAGTGATGTTCTAAAATCTAACCCTAAATCTAATGCACCAGCTTCTTTTTCATAGGCTGAGGCAATACGGACTTCATAAACTCGGTTTTCTTCTATATCTGCAGTGGTTAAATCAAAATAACAAGTGCCTTGTGTACAGGCATCGGTAATGATAAACTGATCGCCATCAATCACATGTAAGAAATCGATAATATATCCAGATTCAGGATCTACATCTGTCCAAATAAGGATATCATCTTTATATCTAAAATTTTTAGGATGATCAAACTCACGTTCTAAGTTTAACCTATAAGTCCCTGAAAATCTAGACGTAATAGATCCAGTACTTGCTTGTATACGAACACGGTAATTACCACTTTCAATATTAAAAGTTGATAAGCGGTTTTCAAGTGCAACATAAGTTTCTCCGCCCATTAAAACTAAATAAAACGTTGCCCCATCGACAGCGTCCCATACTAAATATTCATTATTATAACGAATATTAGTTGGGGTATCTAAGCGATTACCAAATAAACCCACACAACTTGTGAGTAAAAACATGAGTGGAAGTAAAATGAAGAGTTTTTTCATGGAAATCACCACCTATCTAATCTAGCCTTATTATAGCATAAATTCAAATAAGTTTAAAATGGAGACGATAAAAAAACGCTAATAAATTAGCGTTTCCTTTTCGTTGGGGGTTCTGATAATATTGCGACCATTGGAATTAATAAGAATGCAAGCCAACTAATAGAATAAGCATTCCCATATTCACCCCATAAAATAAAGATGAAAACAGAAATAAATGGCATAAAACCTACTAAAGGAATAGATTCACTTCTTATAAATCTAGCATGTAACATCGCTAAGACTGGAATGAGTAAGAATATTAACCATCCTGGATGCCATAAATTAAACGTAAGCCCAATATAAATATATATCGTAAGCAAAGATATAGTAAATAAAGCCCCGATAAAGAAATCTCTTAATTTATTTTTCTTACTATAACCAAATGCGACTTCAATATCTCCAGCCATAATTCCCATCGCGATAACAGGGAGTATTAATAAGTAATGATAATACCCACTAGGATTAATCAGTAAGACAATAAAGATAAAGGCTGTTGTAGCAAAGAGTGTATAAATTCCAAAGCCTTGAACGACTTTTGATTTTTGTGTTAAAAAACCAAACCCTGGAATAAAAACAAATAATGCCCACATAGGATGCCATAAATCATAATAGGTCCCTAGTAACATAAACCCACTTAAAGCAAAGAAGACACTTAAAGAAACGACGCGTTCCATCCCTTTTGTTTCTAAAGCAATCGCCATTACAGGAATGATTAAAAAGACTAACCACGTTGGATGCCATGCATTATAGGTAAATCCTACAAAAAAGAAAACTATTAAAGCAATAAAAGGACTAATCGCAATCCATTTATTACTTGAATTTGGCATACTTGGTAATTCTTTTCTTAATGCTTTGGCAATCACACGTGGATCACCAATCTTAGCAATAAAGTGGTCTTCATCTTCCCCGCGGTCAATGGCTTCATCAATCATCATACTGTAGTCTTCACTAATTTCTTCAATCATTTCTTTTGTAAATATCTTATCATCTAAAGCATAACGCAATTTCTTAATAAATTCGTGCTTATTCATCCTTTAATCCTCCTAATAAATGGTTCACTTGAATATAAAACTTGTTCCAATCTTGATGTAAAGATTCTAAGTGTTTAATGCCTGTTTCTGTTAGTAAAAACACTTTTCTTGGTGCACCCATATCACCTTGAATTTTTTCATGGGTAATATAACCTTCACTTTCTAACCGCCTTAGTAAAGGGTAGATGGTATTTTCATTTACATCCATTGCCTCACGTAAATCAACTAAGACATCATAGGTTGTTTTAGCTGTGTGCTTCAAGGTATAAAGCAATATTAGATCTAAAACCCCTTTTTTAAACTGTGCGTTCATAAGAACCTCCTACTTATTGTGCATAACACAATGTGTATTACACAATAAGTCTATCACAGTTGATTTATTGATGCAATAGTAAATGAAATAAATTTTAAAAATTATAAAAGTAAGCTTATATTAGTGACATATATATGAAAATAGAACTTATAGAAATAAATAATATGAAAATAAATGAAATAAAGGTATCAATAATGTATTTATAGGCGTATAATGAAGGTAACTCAAACTAAAGAGATTCTATCTTGTTTAAGTTAGAAAAGAGTTATCTTATGAAAAATCTAAGAAAAATATTTACGAATAAAATGATTGTTTTATCATTATTAGTTTTAATGATTTTTACAATCTCAGCATGTAATACGTCAAAAAATCCTGATGGGGATACAGATATAGATGTTAGCGCTATAACCGTTAAATCATCCGTTTCTGTCATTACAACGGTTGGTGGCACTTTACAAATGAATGTCACTGTAACCCCGACAAACGCTACAAACAAAACAGTAATATGGACTGTAGCTAACGGAAGTGGTATTGCAACGATCAATAGTAGTGGCGTACTTAAAGCTGAACATAATGGTACAGTCACCGTTATTGCAACCTCAGTTGCAACACCGGGTGCAACCAGTTCAAAAGTGATTACCATCTCCAATCAACCAGAAGCCGTTATGGAAGCAACCTTAACGGATCTTCAAGTAGATGGTCATACCGTTTTAGGGTTTAGCCCGTTAATGATACAATATGTTCATGTTGTTTCTACTAGTCTAATAGAAACACCCGTTGTAACAGCGACTAAATATGAATCAACCGCATCAATGGTTATTGAAAACGCAAACGACATCCAATCAAGTAATGTGATAGACCGTACCACAACCATTACTGTAACCACAGTAGATGATGAAGTAAAAGTATATTCAATCATCTTTGAATCAAATACTGAACCGGTTGATTTAGGAACAGCTGAAGATTTCGTTATTTTAGCTGAAACTCAAATTTCAACCGCAACAACTTCAGTAATTACTGGAAATATTGGGGTATCACCAGTAGCCGCTACTTACTTAACAGGATTTTCACTCACACTCCATTCATCAGGTGAATATGCTACAAGTGATCAAGTTACCGGAAATATTTATGCATCTGATTACACCTCACCAACACCAGAAAAATTAACTACAGCAATCTCTGATATGCAAACTGCTTACGTAGATGCTGCTGGGCGTGCCTCTAACTATACAGAACTCTATAGTGGTGACTTAAGTGGTAAAACCTTAACACCAGGTGTATTTAAATTTGGAACATCTGTTCTTATTAACACAGACTTAACCTTAAATGGTAGTGCAACAGATGTTTGGATTTTCCAAATCTCTGGAAAATTAACTGTCGCATCAAATATTAATATAATATTAGAAGGTGGCGCGGACGCTAAAAATATTATTTGGCAAGTCGCAGACACAGTAGCGATTGGATCAGGTGCACACTTTGAAGGAACAGTTTTAGCAATGACAGATATTACAATGGGGACTAACTCATCAATCAATGGTAGATTATATGCTCAAACAGCTGTAACCCTTGATGCAACAGTCGTTACAAAATCAAACGACCAAGACTAACACCCATAACAAAATAGCCTCAAATCAGTTATTTGATTTGAGGCATAACGTTTACTATCAATGAAATTACTGTAAAAACCTACAAAATATAGTCAAATATATGTAAATAAAGTTAAAACACGTCGTTACGCATTTACTTTGAGCGTTTTATAGTTTATAATACAAAAAGAATGAAAATAATTAATTAAACGTATTTAGATACGGGGGGCAATTTTATGATCTCAGATGACTTAAAACTATATACAATCGAAGAAGTTACACAAATTCTAAAAGTAACACAAAGAACAGTATACAATTACATTAAAAGTGGAGAACTTAAAGCAATTAAAGTAGGTAAGTACTGGCGCGTGAGACACACGGAACTTGAAAGATTCTTAAACCGTGGTAGCAACGAATAATATATGAACATTCATTGAAATGACTATGTTATAAAATGAAAAAAAGATTAGGTACTTAACTATTGTTAAGCCACCTAATCTTTTTTGTTTTTATGATTTTTTATAAATGGTATAAAGTCCTAAAGTAAAGCCAATCATCGATAACACAATTGCGATAATTAATCCAGCTGCATAAGCCCAATCAATATCAATAGTTGTGACATTTCCTAATACAGTAACGGTTACAACTGTAAACGTTGGGACTAAGAACAATAAGATTGCAGCTGCACCAAATAATAACGTTGAAACCATTTGGCCACCTTTATTAAGAAGTAACACTAAAGCTGCCGACATTGGTAAAGCGTAAGCCACAAAGTTTAACACACTAAATTTAATTGCGCCACTCCCAAATCCACCAAGATTGATGAACTCATGACCAAATACAACTTGTAAACCTGTATAAGTATTGTCAGAACCATTTGCTGATAATGCTGGTAAAACAATCATAAATGCTGCGACAAATCCTAAAACAATTGCTGCGAACTTTCTATCAAGCGTTGTAATCTTTTTCATAATTTAACCTCTCCTTACTACAGAGATGACTGCTATCAATAACGATGCGCCACCTACTGAGACAATAAATCCAGCAAATGAGAATGAATCAATATTGCCATAGCCAACTAAGTCCATGAGCCACATCCCTATTGCAGAACCAATTAAACCGATAATAATATTAGCGAGTAATCCCATGCTAGCATTTTTCTTCATTACGATACTAGCTATCCAACCGACGACAGCCCCAAAAATTAACCATAGTATAATATACATAATCATTTACCTCCTCGGTAATGTTATAAATAAAGGAAGGTTCTATGAATCTTCCTTTTTCTTTTATAAATACTTTTATATGAAAATAGTATCTAATATGTAATTATAACATTAAATAAATGAAATAGATATAAAATAGAAGAAATAATAGTAATATAACGTAAACACCTAATGGTGCTCATAAAAAAATCACATCCAATTAGATGTGATTTTAGTTTATATCATTAATGATTATTACTCATTTAAGTAAATAAAGATAAAGCCAATAACACTTGATTCTTCATTATTTAAATCATAACTTAAAATGATGGTTGAACGTTCAGGATCTTCAGATTTAATGCTTTCAATAAAGGCTGCACTTATGGTTAATTGGTTATTTTCAAACGTATAATCTTCACTAGAAATCGTTAAACCAGATAACTGACCAAAAGAACCACCGAATAATTCAAACTCGAAAGTTAAATCTTCGCCAGTATAAGTGACAGTATTTTTACTTGTCATATACGGTTTCCTTTCATCTAGCACATTAAGCATAACCTCTACACGTCCTTCACTTGTTAATAAGCTATAAGTATATAGTGCCTCATTTAAATCTAGCAAATAAGTATAATCGATTACAATGGTATTATTTACAAACGAAAACATCTCACGGTTTACTAATGTATTATTTATATAAATATAATCAAATTCAACCATAGTTTCTACAGGAAAACTAACATTAGTAGAACGGTTTTTATTAACACTTATATGAATCGTATCAATCACAGTAAAATGCGTATGATACAAAACACTTAACGATTCATTTGATTCTCCGTTTTCATAAACAGCAATCACACTTAAAGTATATAGATTATTTTCATCTAAACCACTTAAATTATACGTTCTGCCACTTAAAACATCTACTGTTTCATCATTGATCACAACTTTATAACTGCTTGCTTCTGCTGTATGATCCCAGTATAAAGTAGACCCGGAAACATAAACGTTTTTTGGATGTTCAAACGCACGATTAATTGTAAAAGTAAACGTGTTTGTATAAATCGTAGATGCCTCACCAAGATGTGCTTTAACACGCGCATTATAAGACCCATTTGGTAAATTAAACGTACTATAAACATTATCCTCTACACGGTATGTAATATTATTTAACATTAACGTATAGTATTCAGCCCCTTCAACTGCATCCCACACAAGTGTCTCTTCTTCAACACGTAAATTTTTAGGTACTTCTAATTCTTTACGTGATTCTCGTGCACACCCTTGCACAAGAAGAAGTAAAATCATCATTAAAAGAACTTTTTTCATCTCGCAACACCTCTTATATCATTTTATCATAATTTTATAAAAGCTTATAAAAAAGATAGCGCAAATCAAATATTATTGATTTGCGCTTATTTTAACTAACTGGAATGTTTTCGTGATCGAACCATATGAGTTCTAGGAAATGAGCGTAATCAATGAAAGGATTACGGTTTCCTTGATAAGTATATAAAACATCATTACGGTTTTCTTCAAATGGGGTTACCCCATATAGGAAATGCCAAGAAACAAGTGTATCTAAGTTCGCCATTTGATTTTGTCTTGGAACAGTATTTACAAGGGTTAAATAATCATACATCACAACCATATAAAATAGTGCTCTAGAAACATACCCACGTGATTCATCATATTCAGGAGCATAAGATTCGGTAGTAGTTGTCCAATCAAAGTATTTATTACTACGTGATGAGTTTTCACTAGGATTTGCAGGGGCTAGATTATGTAAATCGCTACCAATATTAACTGTATTATTGTCTGCAGAACCAGGGAATAATGATTGTGGCCAAACATGTTCACGGTTCCAAGTTGACCCGCCATCCCAAATTGCTAGAACACTTGTTCTTCTATAAATTAAAATTAAGTTAGAAGGATTTAGTGGATCTCTATCAGATAGTTGTAAAATATCACGGGAATCGCCATAATTTTTACCGGTGAAACCGGTATTAATAATGTTTCTTAAGGCAATTAATAGAGCCTCACCATATAACCCTTGTGCAGCCATATAATATGAATCTAGGACTAAGTCTAATAAGGTCGCATCTCTTAAAACATCTTTTTGAACTCTATGTTCAGTTAAGACACCATTAGAATCAGTTGCACGATAAGTAATGATATAACTTCCGGTTTGAGAAGTATCTACAAACCCGCTTATGTCACAACTCAGTGCCCCAAGTACAACATCATTAGCAACACAAGTATTTGGACTCCATGTATCGCCTAAACTATAAACGGTGGTAAATGGTTCGTTAAAATTAAACGTCAAAACAGCACTTTCATAATCATAAAGTGGATAGCCTATAAAGTTATCATATCGATGAATCGACACTTGATTTATTTCGATTCTTTCACTATATAAATTAACAATTCTAAAATATATAACATCTGTTGCTTCTAAGTTATACACTTCCCAAAGCATCATTAAGTCAAGGTCATATTCAGTGATACTATACCCTAAATTATTACTGGTAATTGTATCATCAAACGTACGCCAAATAGACCCATTTAAAGAATATTCTAAACTTATAGACCCACTTGCACCACTACTGGTTAAGAAGTGGTCAAATGTTATTTTAGTTGGATTCAAAGTAGAAAACTGAGTTTGGATAAATCCACCTGGATTAATACGCGCAACACTATCACTACCAACGGTGGTGATAATCGCTTGATCAAAAGTCCAACTAGATCCATTTAAAGTAACATTTCCAGGACTATAACTACTTTTGCTAGCACCGGTAAAATCGGTGATATAAGATAATGATTCAACTTCCTGATACATTGCACGTAAATGATAACTATCTAACATATTAATATTTAAAGCTTGTTCATAAGCATAAACATGGTCTGTTTTCATATTTTTCCAGTATAAGAAATCATACCCACTTACAGTAGCAGCTTCTATACTAACTAACTCATTATAACTATATGGCCCGTTATGACTTTTATACGTATGTTCGCCTGCAATATTACTATCTAAGAGTAAGGTATATTCATCACTATCTTCTCCGTAAACCGCTCTTAAATAAGTATGATTAGTAATATCAAATGTATAGATACGAACCATACTTTCAATTTGTTCAGTTACTACGTTAACCCAGTGCATAAAGACATAGTCTTCAATCTCAGGTGCGGTTAATGTAACGCTTGTATTATTGGTATACCAAGGACCAACTTCACTAACAGTTATACTTACATCTTTATTAGATTCTAACTGAAGTAAGAATTTTGGATCATCAACTGTACTACCAAATGAAGCCCATGTTAAGTTATCTAAAACAAGTTGGCCACGAACACTTCCAGGTGCTGTGTGACGGATTTCTAAAGTAAAAGTTCCACTTACATTAATATTTTCAACTGTCCAAATTTGAATGCCTTTTGGTCCCTGATCATAAGTGAACTCATCAATTAAAATACCATTAATAAATAAACCGAGTGTTCGTTCACCACTTCCCGTAAATGCTTGCTCGAGTTCAGCGTAAAAACTTGTAATTCCTCCTTCTATTGTAGCACTTAATGTTGACGGTCCATCACTGTGACTTGCTTGATTTGCGAACATAACAGCTTTACCATCAAGAGTATAATCGCCTCTTAAATTCTGGTAAGTCCAAAAAATACCATTATCACCAGTAAATGTCCCACTTACATAAGAAGAGGTAGAAAAATCTATATTGCTAAAAGTTTCTACATATTCAATTGACTCTTCAATAACTTCTAAACCACTATAGACTGTTAATAATTCGTCTTGTGAATTTTTAACAGTTAAATAGGCTCTTACATAAGTATGATTTGTCTCATTAAAACTTACTAACCATTCATTACTTTCAATCACATGATTGAATCCTTGATAAATATTTATACCAACACTTGATAAAGTGATTACTTCATCGGTTAGTGAAGTAATCATGCCATATTCAATCAGTTCATAACCACTTGGTACATTAAACTGTCCCAAGAAACTTTTATAACCTGTTCTAAGTTCTAAATCATTACTTATTGTAACAAGTGGTAAGTTATATGTAGGCTGTTCTTTATAAACGGCTTCTATGGTTGTGTTATTAAAAATAGTGAATGTGAAATCTTTGTCATAACTAACGATTTTATCGTTAATTTTCCAGTAATTAAAGTACTCACTGTTTAAAGTAGGTGCAGCTTGAACATTAACCAAATCATTATAAATGAATGTTCCGCTTCCCACCCCATTGATAACACTTAATGTATATTCGGTGTTATCAATACGTTCGTATTGTAAAACAAGGACTTTATCTTCAGAAATGTTTGTTAATGAGCCACTCCACTTATTCGTAGTAGATATAATATAACCAGGTTTTGAAGGTAAACCTTCGGTTAAATCAGTTGCATTACCATTATTAGTAATATACTGAATCTCCAGTAATAATAAATTACTATCCATAAATAAAACAGCAGATTTATCAACAGGGCTAAAAACAGCCATGATTGATAAATCTGCTGTTAAAATAAATTCATGATTAATGGTTAAATCTTTTCTTACTGCACCATTAACAATCCAAAAAGCAAATGAGTAATTTTCTTCATCTGCAAGTTGACTATCTAAAGATAATCTAGACCCATAGACTTGATTAGTCAAATGGTTTGTTATATCCAAATTATCATCATCAAACATTGAAATAATTTCTACATTAACATTAGGGTATGTCTCTGTACTAACATTGTTAAAGCCTATAAATAGAAACAAACCAACACTTAATAAACTAATAACTAATTTCTTCATGTATAATTTCTCCTGTCTTTCCCTTAACATTACATTATACACTAAATAGAAAAAGATAATGGATGAAAATAAAAAAACATCCCCAATTGCTTGAGGATGTTTCAATCTAATCATTTAATAAATTAATATCATCTATCAACATATCACGATGCGAACCAGCAGTAGCACTATATGAGAATGAAATTCGAATGTGTCTTGCGCCGACTACGTTAGAAGTTGCTTCAAATGGTGTTGTAGAGTAAGAAGTCGTTAATCCAGTAACATTTACTGGAGTACCCCAAGAATCTCCATCAGTAGAAAACTGAACAATAACTTGATAATTAGTTACATTAGTAACTCTAGCTTGGAATTTAATTTTAGTAATATCATACTCTGTTGCACCATACTGTAAATATGGAACGTTTGTAGTTCCATTTGCTACTCGCAATAATCCGTGCATAGTACCATAAACTGGAGAAGCTGAACTAACAGCATTACCGAACTGCATTAACAATCCATCATCAAAATCATTCAATCCAGAGTAAATATTTTGATTAGGATATTTTTCAAAATCAATCACTATAATTTGTACCTCACTTGGATCTAATATAGTTAAAGTAGTGATTGAAGTTGACAGGTTGTTTGAAGAATCTTCAACTGTATAATTAATTGTGTATTCACCAGCTGGTAATAATCTAAAATCACCATATGATTCGATAATCTCTTCGTCTGAATCTCTAACGACAATACTAATGTCATTGGTTAAATCTCCATCGATATTATCATCAGCATAAATATTAATTGGGATTATATATTCATCACCTTCTGTAATTGTTGCAGTTGCTGGTACATTATAAAGAGTTGGTAAGACATCATCCACATATTGGCTATAGTTAACAATAAATGAATCTATACTAAGTCTATTCCCATCACTTGTTTCTTGTAAGATTCTAATTCGGATTGGATCAGATATGTTAACTGGAACAATTGCTTGCTCTAAATTTGTAGAATTTACATTTATAATATAATCAGATGCCCCATCCTTAAGTCTATTCCAGGTGTTGGGAGCCCATTCATATGCATACTCAACAAACAACTCACCTGCAGAATCTCCAGCAAAACCTGCAATTGCATGCAGGAAGAATAAGTTATCAATACCGTTATAAAATATAAAATTCGACTGAATGTATCCATCTCGAACACGTAAACTACGTGAATTTACTTTTATATCCCCAACAAGATTACCAATTCCTGCTTCATATAACCCCCAAACATTTCCATCAATAGTATATGTTCCTTCAGCATAAATACTACCAACTTTTGAACCTGTTTCAAAATCTAAGTAAGTAAATTCTAAATCACCATAATGATATGATCTACTATAAACAGTATGAATTACATCTAAGCTATCTTTATAAGTTAGATAAGCTGCAATACTACCAAATTCAGCTGTAAATGTCATTAAGAACTCTTTAGTTTCACTTGTGTAAACTGTTCCTAAGAATACATTGTCTGCACTTGCAAACGTTAATGAACTTGGTTCGTTAGAACGAATCATTCCGTATTCAATTAATGTATACCCTGCAGGTAAACTAAATTGTGCTAAGAATGATTTTTTTGCTGTTGTAAGTTCTAAATCTGGACTTAATGAAACGAGTGGTTCTTTAGTTACTTCAGTTTCAGAATAAAGTGCAGTAATAGTCTTATCACCAAGTAATGAGAAAGAGTATTCTTTATCATAACTAACTAAAACATTATTTACTTGCCACCCTGCGAAATACTCTCCAACTCCTGGTGCATCCGCTGTAACTGTAACGATTGTGTTGTATGCGATATCAACACCACCACCGGTACCGTTATTTACAACCAAGTCAAACTGAGATGCTGGATTAATTTCATAATTTACAACATAAACTGTATCTTCAGTAATGGCTTCTAGTGATTGTCCCCAAGGACTTACCTCACTTTGAAGATACTTTGGTTTAGTAGGTGCGTCATAACCAACTTCTAAAGTAGGATCATCTGCAACACTACCACTTAAAACATATTGTAAATCAATTAAAACGCCGTTTGTATCAACAAAGGCTGCCACAACAGGTTGTGGACCTTCTGATGCAACTGGGGCAAATACTGCCACTAAATCAGTTGTAGAACGAATAATAAATTCATGATCAACGGGTAAATCTGCTCTTACAACACCATTCCAAATCCAAAATGCAAAACGGTAATTAGGATTTGAATCAATGTTAGAATCAAATGCAAACGTACTCCCATAAGCTCTAACTTCTGGCGTATGAGGAATTTTATCATCATCTTCAAAGTAAGAAGTTAATGTTACTGAAACATCTGCCCAAGATGCTTCAACGGTTGTTTCGTTGAATAAACTTAGAGAGAAGAATAATGTAAACCCTAATACAAATAAGAATAGTTTTTTCATCTCTTCACCCTAATCAAAAACACTTTCTGTGAACCCTGCTCCACCCATTGCACTTGTAGCGATGTGATCAACGATCTCAAAGGCTACAAACTCAACCGTGGGAGCTTCGTACACGTCTTTTTCTTTCTTCATTTCGTAAAACCCTCCTAGTTTTATTCTTTAGGTCATGTCCACGAAGTAATATGGCACCATTTTATCATAATTATGAATAGCATTACAAATTAAATTCACGCGCCTTAACAATACTTAACAAAAACCCCTGCAAAATAGTAAAAAAAGACTTACACAAGCTAATTGTGGAAGTCTTTTAAAGTCCTAATTTTTTATATAAGTCTACCGCTTGTTCAGAAACGGCATTTGAAGATCTTAACTGTTTATATTTAGTGAAACTACGTTTCGTTCTAAAAAGGGTTAATTTAATCACTCTATGAATATAGGCAAAAGGTAATAAAAAAGGCAGTTTTTTTAACCATGGATAGAGGCCTTTCATATCTGAATATTTAGGAAACAAGATAGATCTAAGTAAGGCAGTTTTACCTTTATTTTGAAGTTTGTAATGCGCTGTTCTTCCGATAAACTGATTAAATGATTCACCTGTGCCGTGCACCCCTGCTTTAATAATATAACCCGTTAACATAGTATAAAGGGTTTCATCCATCTCAACGTTTTTCATGATAAAGGGAAACGGATTTAAATTAAAATACCGTTTATTTAAATAAAGCATATTCATAAAGAAGGTTTCATATTCGGTTTCTTCTAAAAATTGGTCTAATAATCCTAAATCGAGTGTTTCACAGTACTTCTTAGTAAATAGCCCAATATCAAGGACTGTTCTTAAGCCAACCCCGCTGCCGTAAAAATGTTTGGCCATATGATTAAGTAAATAAACAAGTTCAAAGGTTACATCTAACTGATATGTAAAATCTTTTTCTTTTTTAGCATAGTGCCATACTTGATCAAATAGTTCAGTTTGCTTGGTTTTAAATGTTCGTGTTAGTTTAGGATGAATCTCAATTTCTAACCCACTATCATGTAAGTAACAATCATGGGCATCAGAAGTACTTGTTAAGGTAAAGTTATTGGCTTTAAGTAATGGTTTTATCTTACTAAAAGACGCTTCATCCACAAGAATATCAATATCGCCCATAGAACGCATATAACTTGCAGGGTATACTTGTTTTAAATGCACGCCTTTTAAGAATATATGGTTAATTTCATGCGTGTTAAATAAGCTTTTAAGCGTATTTATAAGCGCAAGTTGTTTCATATCACTTGCGTTATAAGCATAAAAATCTTTTTTAAATAAATTGTAGATTTCTTCACTAAACGATTCTTTTGGTAAAATAGAAAAAATCATCCCAGATAACCCATTTTCATGTGCTATCTTGTAGAATGTTTTTTCATCTAATATGGGATCAGTATAATAAGTACTTAGTAAAACATATTTTACTGATTCAAAGAGTTGTGTGTAAGTAGAATCCATTAAGTTCACTACTTTCTTAAAAGCTTTAATAGAATACGTCTAAAAGGTTTTAAATAAACCCATAAACGCACCCTTAATTTATAAGATGTTGCATAGATATTAACATCTTGATTGCCATGAGATATTTGAATAACTTTACCATAAATTTTACTAGGTTCTATAATTTCATTGGCTTTTAAAGCATCCCCGCAGATTAAAAAGTAATCTTTAATTTTAATGATGCGGTGTAAGACCATTTGTTTGTTTGGATTTTCATATAACACAACATCATATTTCTTATAGGTTTCACTTTGTAAAATTTTTACAGTACTTAACTGATGGATTAAAAAAGGCCGCATACTACTACCGGATACTTTTAAAGAAACGATTTGTTTATTAGCTAAGGTCTCTTTTATTACTGGAAACAAATCTTTTGATAAGACGTGTGTTTTTTTCATCTTACTCAAATAAATCCTTAGATTTTAAGAGGTTTACAAAGGTTTCTACATCGTTTAAAGCAACCGCTTCACTCACATCGTAAGTCTCTTGTAATAAAATAACAAGTTCAGCTAAGGTTGCGCCTTCTTTTAACGCTTCAAATAATAGTTTACCACTATTATTTAATGTAATAATGCCGTTAAAATTCACTGCAGCTTGCCCCGTTGGGACAACAATATGTTCACCTGCTACACTTCTTAAGACATACTCACTTTTTATTTTCATATTGGCCTCCAAATAAATAATTATAAATTGGTTTAACACTACCGATGCTATGAGTAGCATCATAAGCAACCATAGAAACATTTAAGACTAAATCTTCAATCATCGTTAAGGTATCTTGCATTAAGGCTTCATTTCTTGGTCTAATACAGTTTTTTAAGAAAGTTTGCAGTTTTTCTTTCGTTGATATTTCTTTTACAATATCTAGTTTTCCTTGGTTTAAAAACACAATAGATTTTAAAGGGTAAGATGCATTTATGTTAATAACATCTTTACCACACCAAGGTGTACCCGCTACATAAAAGGTGTTATTTTCTTTATAGATCACTGGCTTATCATCATTGATAATCATGATGTTTTCAAACGTATCACACCAGTAATTTGCATGGGTTGATTTGCCTGTCCCACTTGAAGCTGAAAAGATGATGGCTTTATTATCATGAACTAAGGCTGCCCCGTGTAGGGCTAAGCGTTTTTCTAGTATGGCTAGTTCTAAAAAGATAAGCCCAGTAATCACATATTCAAGTTCAGCTAATTGTTTATTTAAAGTACGTGATAAATAAATATCAACGGTTTTATAATCAAGGGTATGAACAATAAGTTGTTTTACAAGGCCTTCTTGATCTAAAATCATAATATGAACTTTTCCGTCTTTATGAAATATAGAACGGTTTTTAAAGGTAATATTAGGAATGCCCTTAATGGGGTTAATGGCACCAACTTGATGAACGTGCATCTGATAATCCATTGCGGTTTCATCAGTAAGGTAAGCCCCAATATTATCTTTAAAAAAATCATCATAAAGAAAATTAAAGTTAATCTTTATACCTGCAATATTATAGTTTGGCATAGACACACTTCCTATAGTTTTTAAAATACTCGTTTAATTATAGCATGAAACAACCCCTATGATAAGTGAATATTCTATGCTAAAATAACATATATTATTCTTGGAGGCACCTTATGGCAAATCAAAAAGAAGTAAAAAGATGGCTTATAAAAAAACATGCCTTTTTAAAATGGCCACTTGTGTGGCTTGTTTTAATGAGCATGATTTTAAGCGCTACCGCAGTTATTTTTGCGTATTTTTCAAAACTAACCTTAGATGCAGCACAAGCAAGACATGTTAATAATTTTATACTAGGGAGTATACTCATTGTGAGTATATTAGTGTTCCAACTAGTATTTAAAGCATTATATAACTATTTAATGGTGTTTTATAAAGGTAAAACCGATAAAATTATCAAAGCCTATGTTTATGAAGATATCATCCATAAAAAACAAAATGCCCTAGATAACTATCATTCAGGGCAACTGATGAATTACCTTCAAAGTGATGTTAACCGGTTAAGTGATGGCTTAGTCGATATCATCCCTAGATTTGTATTCTTATTCTTAAGATTTATCTTTGCGTTTGTATTATTATTTTTCTTAGATCAACTCTTTGCATTTATCATGCTTGGGTTTGGGAGTTTACTCCTTGTTGTCAGTTTATTTATAAGAAACGAAATTAAAAGAAGACATCACGTAATGCAAGATAAAGAAGCTATACTCAGAAGTTTTATGCAAGAAGGATTAGAACATGTGATGCTTATAAAATCTTTTGAAGCAGAAGATTATACAAAAGAACACTTAAATACGCATCAAACCAGTTATTTAAAAGCCTTTTTATCTAAACAACGCATCAGCATTTTAGCAGGGACTGCCTTACAAGGATTCTTTTCATTAGGCTATGCTTTTGCGCTTATTTACGGAGCTTATAAAATAGGAACAAACGTTTTAACTTTTGGGAGCTTGATTGCGATTATTCAACTCGTTGAATATATGCAATCCCCGTTCAGTAATTTAAGTGCTTTAATGCCAAAATATTATGCGATGCTTGCATCAAGTGAACGCCTCATGGCTTTAGAATCTTTACCAAACGAAACGAAGCAACCTATTTTGGTTGAACCAGGATTTGAATCGATTGTTTTTAATAATGTTTCTTTTAAATATGATAAAGCCTATATTTTAGAAGCCTTTAATCTAACAATCCCTAGTCAAAGTTTTTCACTCATAAAGGGCAGTTCTGGGATTGGAAAAACGACGTTGTTTAAATTAATGTTAGGATTGATTGAACCAAATAACGGAGAGCTATTTGTCCAGTACACCGATAAAACATTTGATCTTTCCGTTAATACCCGTAGCTTATTTACTTATGTTCCCCAAGGGTTAATGATACTATCAGGGACTATTAAAGATAACATTGTTTATAATAAATCAGCAGTAAAAGAAGAAACCCTGATAAAAGCGTGTGAGGTGGCCTGTATTTATGATGATATTATGGCCCTTCCAAAAGGCTTTAAGACTATGATTGGTGAACGCGGGCACGGGTTAAGTGAAGGGCAACTTCAGCGCCTTGCGATTGCACGGGCTTTAATTAAGGATGCACCGATTTTACTACTTGATGAAATCACATCAGCCCTTGATGCAGATACTGAAGAAAAAGTGCTTAAAAATATAAAAGAACTAACTAGTAAAACGTGTTTAATTATTTCTCATCGCGCACTTGATCACATGATCATTGACCAAGTCATCACATTAGAATAACAGTTTATTCGATAAAAAACCCCCAGAAAATTTTCTGGGGGTTTTAATTAATCAATATAATCGTCGTAATAATAGTAGGATGCATAACGGTAATCTTTTTTCTTAACTCTTGTTAAAATCCCGCCAATGACATTAGCGCCATTCACTTTTAAACTGTTCATAATATCTTCAACCACATTACTCGCAGTTTTTCTTGAGGCAACCACAATAATTGTCCCATCAGAAAACTTAGAAATGATATTGGCATCTGCCACCGCAGTCATGGGTGGACAGTCGATGATGATTTTGTCATAATCTTGTTTTAGTGATTCGACTAAAGCAAGGAGTTTTTTACTCAGTAAGAACTCTGCAGGAAATGGTAATTTTTCACCTGCTGGAATGACATCTAAATAGTCACATATTTTAAAGATGGCTTTATCTTTTTCAATATTTTTAGTTACGAGTTGGCTTAAGCCTACCGCGTTAGAAATATTAAAGGCTCTATGGATTTTAGGTTTCCTTAAATCCATATCAATAATTAATGTTTTAAGTTCTGATTGTGAATAAACCGTGGCTAGATTTAAAGCTGATATTGTTTTACCTTCACCAGGAAAGGCACTCGTTAAATTAATAATTTTAAGATCATGATTAAAGGTTGAATAATCAATGTTCGTTCGGAGTTTTCGGTATTGTTAAGTGACAGCACAACTTGGTTCTTCACTAGATACAATTTTATAATTATAGTTTTCTTGTTTTTTATAGTTTTCTACTAGTTTACTGAAGATCATGCTAAATCACCTTCTTGCACAAACTGATGATCTGGGATGATGCCTAAGACACGTAAATTGAGTTTATTTTCTAAGTCTTTTGGGCCTTTGATTGATTTATCCAAAAACTCAACTAAGAAAATAGAAAACACACCCACCATGCCACCAAGAATAACACCAATTGCTAAATATAATAACCGATTAGGTCCACTTGGTGCTGTTGGCACTTTTGGGGTATCCCAAATATCGATTGGTTTTAAATTATTGATTTCTTCACTTCTTGATAAATCTTCCATGACATGCACTAACTCACTTAAAATGAGTTGCGCCTCAACAGGGTCATTCATCGTTAATGAAATATCAATTAAAATGGAATCTTTGACCCCACGAACGGTAAGGTTATTTCTTAAATACGTATTTGAATACGATAAGTTTAAGTTTGTTCTTACAGTATCTAAGACACGATCACTTGTAATAATTTGTGAATACGTATTTACCATACGCTCTGATAACTGAAAATCTGTCATTGGATTCGTACTTATAATATCTGAACTTGCACTTACGATAATACTAGAATTAGAGGTATAAACATCATCAAGATGGTTATACGCATAAAATGCTGTTGCCCCTAAAAATAAAAAAACGGATAAAAGAATTAGGTACCATCTTTGTAAAATGATACGGATTAATTCCATTAAATCCAGTTCTTGTTCATGATTACTTATTTGCTCCATATAAAAATCCCTCTCCCTTTGCAAACTTATCTCTTCCTATAAGCGATTATATCACATATTTGATGAAATGAAATACTAAAATTCATAAAAAAAGACCTAATTAAAGGTCTATCTTTCATCACTATAGTAATAATACCCCGCAGCGTATCTATGATCTTTTTTCTGAACTCTAGTTAAAATACCCCCAACGACATTAGCACCATTATCTTTTAAATTCTTAATAACGCCTTGTGCAACGTCTACATTGGTTTTTCTTGATGCGATAATTACAATGGTTCCATCTACAATTTTAGAGATAATCGCTGCATCTGCGACCGCAGTCATTGGCGGACAGTCGATAATAATTTTATCGTATTGTTCGCGCAGTGTATCCATTAAAGCCTTTAATTTCTTACTCATTAAGAACTCTGCAGGGAAGGGTAACTTTTCACCAGCAGGAAGGACATGTAAGAATTCATTTGCTTTAAAGATTACGTTATCAAGAGATTCGTTTTTAGTGACTAGTTGGCTTAACCCAACATTATTTGAAATATTAAACGCTCTATGAATTTTAGGTTTTCTTAAATCCATATCAATCACTAACGTCTTAACTTCTGATTGAGAGTAAACCGTTGCTAAGTTTAACACCGTAACGGTTTTTCCTTCACCAGGAAAAGAACTGGTTAGGTTTAAGACTTTTAAATCTGTATTAAACGTTGAATAATCAATGTTTGTACGAAGTTTACGGTATTGTTCAGTGACCGCCCCAAGCGGTTCACGTTCGGCAATAATTTTATAACTGTTGTCAGTGTTTTTTTTGAATAAATTATTTAAGTTGTTCACGTCTCATCAACCTCGTCTTCCATGTTGTAATCAGGAATAAGTCCTAAAGCTCTAATACCAAGCTTGGATTCAACATCTTTCGTTGTTTTTACTGTTCTATCTAAGAATTCAATAATAAAGACTACGAATACCCCAATCATTCCACCTAAGATAATTCCAATAGCTAAATACAACATACGGTTTGGCCCACTAGGGGTTCTTGGGAGTTCTGCTTGGTCTAAAATATCGATATTTTGTAAACTTTGAAATTCAGGACTTGCAGCTAAGGTTTGAATAATCGCTAATAATTCATTTGCGATGATTTGTGCTTCTTCTGGATCATCACTTACAACGCTTAGTTTAATGATGATCGTATCTCGAACCCCAGTAACGGTGATCATGTTACGGAGTTGGGAGTTGGTATAAGGTAAACTTAAATTAGTTCTTAGTTCATTTAATACACGGCTGCTTTTAGCAATCTCAGTATAAGTATCAACTAGACGTTGTCCTAACTGAAAACTCACCGCATCACTTTGGCCTTGTTGAGACTCAACTTGAACAAGCATACTACCTTCTGCGGTATAAACATCGTCTAACATGGTAAAACTGTAAAAAGCAGTAAAACCAAAAACGGTGATCGTTGCAGCAACGATAATATACCATCTAATGAGTAATATTTTAATCAACTGTAATAAGTCGAGTTCTTGCTCGTAGTTGTTATTTTCTTCCATAGATATTGTCCTCCTTAAAACTTAAAATCATTATAGCATGTTAGTTAATTTAAAGTTGTGAATATATTAAGAATTTCTTAAACTACATATTAAACAACCTATGTCGCATTAACAAAGCGTAAATTGTTATCACAAATATCTTACCACGAACTGACCTTTTTTAAAAAGAAAACGTTAACAATCTACAAAATAACTTTTAGATTTTATGAACGAATGTTTCGTGGTATAATAGTTTTGAATTATGTGGGGACAAAACAGGGGGAAGATTTTTGTATGCAAACAATATCTAAACATAAAAGGGTCATTAGAACGCTTCAATTCATGGTAATTGATGCCTTTTCTATTGGGTTATCATTTGGATTGACCGTACTGATATTTACCTATTTAAAATTGCCAATTAATTACTTTGGTTTTTGGACCATTTTACCGGTTGTTATTTTACTTAAATTAGCTGTTTATACTTTATTTGGACTTTATACGATGTTACTCGATCACTTTGGCTTTGAAGATGCGTTTAAAATCTTTATTGTAGTGGTTGCATCAAATGCGGCCTTAGTCTTCTTTTTTGGTATTTCTAGAATTGAATTTGTTGATTTAATGATGTTTATCTTTATTGCACCACTAGAAATGATATTTTTAGCGGCTCCGCGTATTTTAAAGCGTGCGGTGAATATGATTAGACTGAATTTAGAATGGCGTACAGCGCTTGGAAAACGCACTTTAATTATTGGTGCGGGTGATGGCGGAGAAATGGTTTTAAAAGAAATCTACCGTAATAAAAGTTTAACGAATATTCCTGTTGGGTTTGTCGATGATAATCCAAATAAAATAGGCTCACGTTTAAGTGGGATTAGAATAATCGGTCCAATCGCAGAAATTAAGAACTTTATTGATGAACTAAGAATAGAAGAAGTGATCATTGCGATTGCGAATATGGAACTGCCAAAACTTCAAGCGATGATTAAAGTCTTATCAGAAAAAAGTGTCACGATTAAACGATTGCCATTAATGGCTGAGATTGATGAGGGCACACCCCAAAAAATTATTGAAGTTCATGTAGAAGATTTATTAAACCGTGAAGAAATCCATTTAGATAACGAAGAAATTAAATCCTTTATTTATAAAAAGGTTGTATTAGTTACTGGTGGAGGCGGCTCTATTGGTAGTGAACTTTGTAGACAAATCGTCGATTTAAATCCAACCAAACTTGTTATTTTCGATATTTACGAAAATAACGCCTATGATATTCAAATGGAAATTGAAAGAAAATTTCATAAACTAAAAAAACCATTAAACTTAAAAGTTTTAATCGGTTCAGTGTATAACTATGAACGATTAGAACAAGTATTTAAGATGTATAAACCGAATATCGTATTCCATGCAGCAGCATATAAACACGTGCCTTTAATGGAAGATAGTCCACAAGAAGCAATTAGAACCAATGTTCTTGGGACGTATAATACCGCAAAATTAGCGCATACTTATCAAGTCAATCACTTTGTTTTAGTTTCAAGTGATAAAGCAGTAAGACCAACAAACATTATGGGGGCTACAAAACGTTACGCCGAACTGATTATTCAGCACTTTGATGAACAAAGTGATCACACCAGATATTCAGCCGTACGTTTTGGTAATGTCTTAGGGTCTAATGGGAGTGTTATTCCATTATTTAAAAAACAAATTGAAGATGGTGGACCAGTCACAGTAACACATCCTGAAATTACAAGATTCTTTATGACCATCCCTGAATCTGTTTCTTTAATTTTACAAGCAGCCTCTTATGCAAAAGGCGGAGAGATTTTCGTCCTTGATATGGGAGAACCTGTCAAAATTAAAGATTTAGCTGAAAAGATGATTCGTTTAGCTGGGTTTAGACCTTATGAAGATATTGATATCGAATATTCAGGCTTAAGACCTGGTGAAAAACTCTATGAAGAATTACTCGTTGATGAAACGGATAATATTAAAACAGAAAATAATAAAATCTTTATTGAAGATAAAACACATAATGGCAAAAGTAAGTTCACACAAGATCAGTTTGACGCTGTTATAAAAAACATTGAAAAACTAGATACGAATGAACTTAAAGATGAAATTGCTAAAATCATCAAATCATACACCTGCAATGGCAATGGCCATTCAAGTATGTAAACCATCAATTAAAAAAGGGAATACACGCCTCATTGTTTGGAGTGTATTCCCTTTTTATTTGGCTTAAATTAAGCTTTTGGTTTATAGTTTTGTTTACGAATTGAACCATCCATCTTATGAATGACAACAGATGTACCTGCTTGTGCAGCTAATTCTTCAGCATACTCAATAGCTTCTTTTTGAGTATTAAAGTATTTAATAGTCTTATTAGAACTTTCTTTTCTTACACGCCACGTTTTATAATGTTCACTTTTTTCGTCTTTATTCATCGATACATGATATTTACGTTGTGCATCAGTAGTCGTTTTTGCATTAGTCTCTTCGTCATCTTTTTTAGTAGTTTTTGTTTTACTAACAGGTTGTTTTTTTGAAGGGGATTCTTTTTTCTTTCCAAATAAACGTTTCAAGAAACTCATAATCGTTCTCCTTTCGGTTATTGGGTATCTTTATTATAACATGTATGCTTAAAGTATCACCAACATCCTTCTGAAAGGACTGTCGGTTCTATGTATGAATCATTGCAACTTTTGACATAAAAAATGACTTTTTTCAAATTTCTTAAAATTTACAGGATGATTTCCGGTGTTTTTTATTGAAATATATAGGGTTTTCCAATTAGTGTTTTATTCTACCCATAAGAAATAAAGATTATAGCCTATATTAAGCGAATAAGTGATAATGAAAAACAATGAAAAAGCTAAGTAATAATTGTGAAAATAAAGGTAGAACAATCAATAGTGGCTAGAAAACACACTTTATTTTTTCTTCACTTATATTGTATAACAAAGGTGTTACAAGAGTTATT
>NZ_JBIOAG010000026.1:0-28948 GCF_043951795.1 Liberiplasma polymorphum
ACATTAAAGATTTAAATTCAATATTTTTAAAAGATGGGTAAATAAAAAGTAAACAACCGTGGTTGTTTACTTCAAAACTCTCTTTATTAATTTTTCTTTGTTTTTATACGGTGGATACGCTAATTTAGAGTCATATTTAGTCGTTTTTTTAATATAGGTTTTATGGTGAGAGAATGTTTCAAATGATTGCTTACCGTGATAACTTCCAATACCCGATGCCCCTACACCGCCAAACGGTAAATAGTGTGTGGCAACTTGGGTGATGGTATCATTAATGGCCCCACTCCCAAAGGAAAGTTTATTAAACACATCATCTTCAACTGCTGCATTACTGGTAAATAGATATAACGCGAGTGGTTTATCAAGTGTTTTTAACTTGTCAATGACTTCATCTATAGTTGTAAATGTAATCATAGGTAAAATAGGGCCAAATATTTCTTCTTGCATGATTGCATCATTAAAAGAGACGTTATCCATGATGGTTGGTGAGATTTTATGCGCATTAGCATCTTGAACATTTCCATAGATCACTTTTTTTTGATCAATTAAATTAATTAAACGGTTATAATGCTTAACATTTACGATTTTACCGTATGAATCATCTATCTCTGGATAAAATGCATCGATTGCAGCTTTTAGTAATGGAATAAATTCTTCCTTAATGGATTCATCAATGTAAATATAATCTGGGGCAATACAGGTTTGTCCTGCATTGATGAATTTACCAAATACAATTCGATTAGCTGCCACTTTCAAGTTAGCTGTTTTATCTATAATTACAGGGCTTTTACCCCCAAGTTCAAGTGTGACTGGAACTAAATTTTTTGCAGCTTCTTGATAGATAATTTTACCGACTTGGGTACTTCCTGTAAAAAAGATATGATCAAAAGGTAGTTTAATGAGTTCACTTGTAACGTCTTTCCCACCCGTAACCACACGGATATATTCAGGATCAAATGTTTCTTCTATCATTTGCTTAATGATTTGCTCTGTGTTTGTTGTATACTCACTTGGTTTTATAACCACCGTATTACCCGCTGCAATGGCTCCTATTAATGGTTCAATAACTAAATGAAAAGGATAATTAAATGGTCCTATTATAAGCACTTGTCCCAGCGGTTCTGGTTTAATATAACTTTTTGTGAATAAATGGTAATATGGTGTTTTTTCTTTACGTAATTGCATCCATTTTTTTAAGTGTTTTTGGGTTTTTCTTATGGAATGAAGGGTAAAGCCTATTTCAGTTGCATAAGCTTCAAATGAAGATTTATGCAAGTCTTTGTATAGTGCTTCTTTAATTAAAGATTCATACATTTTAATGGCTGTATACAACTTTTTAAGCTGCTGTTTTCTAAAAGTATAGTCTCTAGTTACATCTTGGTTAAAGTAAGCTCTTTGACGGTTTAAATAATCTTTCATTTTGCACCTCTAATCTGGGTAAATCATTTTTTTACTGACACCACCATCAATGGTAATGACTTCTCCATTGATAAAACTATTTTCTGGGTCTGATAAATACATACATGCTTTTACAATATCACTTGTTGTGCCAACTCTATTTGAAGGATGGAAGAAATGGTCATGGTCTTTTATTGGTTCATCCTTACTGTTTATCCATCCTGGTGCGATGGCATTTACTGTAATGTAGTGCGCTTGTAAGGTTATGGCTAAACTATGGGTTAAAGCATTTAAAGCGCCTTTAGTGACTGTATATGGGATGGTATCTTTTTCACTCATCATGGCTCTTGTTGATGAAATGATAATGATTCTTCCTGTTTTACCATAATATTGTTTTGTAAAATACTGCGATAAGAAAATTGGAGCTTTTAAATTAACGGCTAAGACATCATCTAACGCATCTTGTGTTAAATCAAGAAACGTGTTATCACCGTCTGCCGCTGCATTATGAATTAAAATATCGATTTGTTTTGCATGCGCATAGGCTTGATCAAAAAAATCTTTTAGTTGATTAACTTTTCTTAAATCTGCATGGACATAGTGATAATCCCCAGTGATATTTTCTTTTGGAGTAAATGGTGCCATATTAATCACTTTGAACCCTTCTTTTAGATAAGCTTTTACTAATGCAAGCCCAATTCCAATAGACCCCCCTGTAACAAGTACTGTTTTCATAAAAATCCTCCTTTTTTAAAAAGGGCGCAAAACGCCCTTTTATAAAGTTTTTTTAATCACTAACAACAAATGTAATGCTATCAAATAGTACTGTTTCATTTCCTGTTGACTCATTTAAGTCTAGTTCACCAACAATGGAAATTGTGTATTCACTTGAACTGTTGTATACATCTGTGAATGTATATGAACTTTCTCCAATAATATAAGTAATTCGATCAATTTCTATACCGTCTTCATATAAAATGAGTTCAACAGAATCTGTTACTACAACATTATCTGGATCGCTAAAACCACTTACTTCAACGTTAATATCACTACCAGATACGCTTATTTCACCAAATGTTGGGTTCGGGCGTACTTTGGCTAGTGTTTGGATTGTTTTTTCAAATACTAAAACATTTTGTGGGCCTTGGCCATATTCTAAATCAAATGTTCCACTGATTCTAACAGTATAGGCATGATTTGACCATAGTTCTAAGAACTCTATGGTTAGTTCATCGCTTAAAATAAAGCTGCTTCCTACTTGGTTGTCAGATTCATCATAGAATCTAATAACTAAATTGCCCGTTAACACGTCGTATGCATCGTTATAAGATACTCTTATACGCATGCTTTCTTTTCTTCTTGTTTCAGTCATCGTAATGATTGGTCTTAAATCAAGACTATTGATTTCTACTTGAGCAAGCGTTGCATCTTCGATGATTTGGCCTTCATTTAAATCATAATTTGCAATAATTTTTATTTCATAGGTTGCATTGTTTAATAATTCTATGAAGGTAACACTTTGCATAGGTGATGTTATGAGTTCGGTTGATACTACAGAACCATTTTTGAGTAAGACAGCCGTTAAAGTGCCCACTACTATTGTCGTATCGTTATCATCGGTGGTTACATTGAAGGTTACTTGACCTTTACCATAGACAATATCTGTAATACTTGATGTTGGGACTTCTTTACTTTCTGTAACAAACTGAACCGTTCTTATAATTGTTTGGTTGGCTTGTCCATCGTTAAGATCGTAAGTATAAACAACTTCTATGGTGTAGGTGTTATTAGATAATAAGTTTGAGAATACGCGTTCTGATAAATCCATTAACGAATCTACTAACGTAATTCCTAAGTATAAATTGATGGCTGTAATTTCACCAACATTATCTAAATCGACTGTATCAACAGTAAACATAACTGATTCAGTGCTTACGTTTTCAATAGCTAAATCTACTGATGGTAATGCTTTAGCTGAGGTTACTGCAGTTATACTTTCAATTAGCGTTTTTTCACCAGTTCCGTCGTTTAAATCATACGTATAAACGACTTCTATGGTATAGGTGTTATTAGATAATAAGTTTAGGAATGCGCGTTCTGATAAATCAGTTAACGAATCTACTAACGTACTTCCTAAGTATAAATTGATGGCTGTAATTTCACCAACATTATCTAAATCGTCAATGATTACATCAAACATAATACTTTCTGATGTTACTGAATCTTCTTCTACTGTAATACTTGGAAGGAATTTTTCTAAAGTTGTAAATTCAGCGGTTGATGTAATATGTCTTAAGCCTTCGTTATCATTTAAGTTATAAGCATAAGTCACTCTAAGTTCATAGGTTGTATTCGATTGTAAGTTTGTAAAGGTTCTTAAACTTAATGGGTCTAAAGATTCTACTAACGTGTTGTTTAAGTATAACTCGATTGATGTGACTTCACCGGTTAAATCAGTATCGGTTACAGCTAGTATAAAGGTAAGTGAGTCTTTGTTTGGAGTAAGCGATAACTCAACACTTGGTGTAGCGAGTGCTCGTGTGGTGTAATTCATTTCATAAAGTGTTAATGTTTGATTACCACTTGTATCTCTTAAATTAAACATTGCTTCTAATACAAACTGGTATGCTTGATTGTTATGTAAGTTTGTGAGCACAATCATAGTTTCTTCCGTATCTAATACAAATGTTTCATTGCCATATTTCAAATAAAGTTCAGTGATGGTTGCATCATTATCATAAACAACATAATTTATTTGGAAACCATTACTCACTTCAACAATACTTGTAATAGAAGCAATTGGTGCTTTGGCTGCAGCACTTGTTTTAGTGTATGTATATAAGTGGACATTTTCCACCGGACCTAAGCCATCACGAAGGTCATAATCGACGTAAATTTTAACGGTATAGGCATGTTCATAATAAACATTAATACCTTCAAATGTATACGTTCCACCTTGTGTTGGTAAGATAAGCGTCTCAATGAGTGTGTCGTTTTCATAAAGTTCTGCAATGAATGTGTTTGGAACGACTGTATTACTAGGATTAGCAAGTGAGGTAGTAAATGATACACTGCGTTGATTTAATGTCATCGCAGATATCGTTCCTGAAGGGATAATGTTTTGACTTGTATTAATAACGGTTTCAAAAATAGTATCTCTTCTTACACCTTGCCCGTCTTGTAAATCATAATCTGCTTCTATTTCGATTCTAATAAACGTATTAGAAAGTAAATTATCAACTTCAAATATGAGTTGTCCATCTAGTAAGTTTGCTTGAGTTAATATAACATTGGTTACATCATTATAAAGAACTGCGGTTAGCGTTGATAAATCCACAATGCCACCGGCTTCTAAGTTCGATGCATTGATACTCAGTACTAAGCGACTTTGAGAAACAGAAATCACTTGTGCATTGAGTTCAGGAATTTCTCTTGCAGTGGTTTGTGCGGTGCTTGATGAGAGTAAAACATCTTCTCTAAGTCCTATTGCATCGTTAAGATTAAAATCTGCTAAAATGCGAATGGTATAGGTATTATTATTTAATAAACCACCGAAATTAATATCGTTTAACGCGTTCGGATTTAATATTTTTGTTTCAATTACATCACCGTTTTGTAATAAAACCGCTTTTAATCCGTCTTCGACTAAAACGTTTGATGGATTATTTAGGCTTACATTAAATGTAATTGAATTTTCAGTAACACGCACGTTTAAAATGCTAGAACTCGGTGCTGTTTTAGCGGTGGTCTTATACGGTTGACTGTCAATTAATAAATATTCTGTTTGAACCCCTTGACTATCTTCTAAATCATAATCGACTTTAACGATTAGTTCATAGGTTTCATCACTTAGTAAATCTTCAAACACTAAACTATTCACACCACGATTTAACGAACGTGTATCGATTAGTGTTCCATCTAAATATAATCTTGCTTGTGCTGATGCAGGTATAATGACTTGATCGACATCAAGTAGGTTTATTTCAAACTGCAAGGCTTCAGAATGTAATGAAAAACTTGGAATGGTTGCAGTTGGTAAACTTTTTAATACAAATACTTCATAGACGTTTTCAGTTGTTACATTAAATCCCCTTACAGCATCTGATTCATCTAAATATTCTATACGCTGAACTGTATATTCAGTTAAACCGGTAATCTGTCCAACCGATAAGTATAAAACAATCATACTATTTGTTGAGGTTTCATCAAAACGGTTTGTGCGGTATGTTGTTTGATTAATCGTTACCGTATTAATCCTAAAATTTGATGGATTGTTAAGATGGACTTCAACTCGAATCATGTCTTGTTTATTAACCACATAAGGATCGATTTCTCCATCTAATACCGGACTTCTATCTTCTACTAAAATGTGCGAGAAGGTTGGTGGTGTTTGTTGGACGATATCATCTGGTCTACATGCAGTTAAAATTAAAATAGTTAGTGAAAATAAAATTAATGATACGATTTTTTTCATGGTTCACTCCCCCAATTTAAACGCCTAATCTATGCGTATATTTTACCATAATAATCTAAAAAAACAATTGTCTTTATTCCTTTATTCCTTTTTTAAGCAATGGCGTTTTATAGTTTTCATTAATACTTTTTAATAATTTTGAAATATGTTCTTCTTTTTCAAGCGGTTCTTTTGCTTCGAAAATGTTTATTTGTCTAAATAAGGTTTGATGTTTTTGTAAGTTTGATGTGGATACCCCGAGTAAATGAACGGGTTTATCATCATAAAGTTCATCAAACAAAAAATCAACGGTTTCTTTAATTTCATCTGGATTTTGTGTGTGATAAGGTAGTGAATAATGCTTTGAATGATTGGTAAAGTCATTGGTTCTAACAGATACTGCAATCGTTTTTGCTGATAGTTCATGACTAGTTAACCGTTTGATCACTGTTTCAGTTAACTGGTCTAGTGCTTTAACCATATCTTCATAAGTATGTAAGAATCCTTCATAGGTTTTTGAATTACCGATACTTTGAACGGTTTCAGCACGAGATGGATCAACTTGGCGATGATCAATCCCGTTTGCTTTAGCAATAAAACTATCCGTTTGATTCCCTAAAAATTTTGATAAGGTATTCATATCTTTATATAGGGCTAAATCTTTAATTGTATCAATACCGAGTAGTTTTAGGTTCGGAACCGTTTTTTTACCAATACCATGCATTTTCTCAATAGGTAGTGGCCATAATTTTTCTTCAATGTCACGTTTTCTTAAAACAGTAATTCCTAACGGTTTTTTCATATCGGAAGCCATTTTAGCTAAAAACATGTTAGGGGCTATGCCAATTGATACAGGCAGGTTCAATTCTTTCATTAGGTAATCTTGAATTTCTTGAGCAATATCTAATGGATGTTTATCCTTTAAGTCCTCTGTAATATCTAAATAGCCTTCATCAATGCTGGCAGGTTCTAGTTGATTTGTGAATGTAGACAAATAATTAAAGAATTTTTCGCTATACATTTCGTATAAAGCAAAGTTCGGTGGGACTATTTTGATATGAGGACATCGTTTTTTTGCCTCATAAACATTCATCGCGCTGCCTACACCGAATTTGCGTGCGGCATAATTAGCCGTTGTTAAAATACCGCGATCGCTATTTTGGGCAATCCCTATTGGATGATTTTTTAATGACTCGTCTTGGGCTTCTTCGCAACTTGCGTAAAAAGCATTTAAGTCAATATGAAAGATTATTCGGTATTTTTTCATGCAATATCTTTCCTTTTTTTAAATTTTGCGATATAATGACTTAGCATACGAACAATATGATTTGAGGTGATTCCATGCCAGAGAGCAGAAAACGTCCTAAAAAAGCACGTAATGAAGAAAAAGCTGTGTATAAAAATCCTTTAAAGAAAAAATGGGGACGCATTGTTATAATTATTTTAGTCTTCGGATTCTTACTAGGTACAGTAGCTGGGACATTCTTCTTACTTTTCCAAATGTTTAGATAAGAGAAAAAGCACAGGTGTGCTTTTTTTTTATTTTTTAAGTAACGCTTCAGCACCTTTTAGCGCATGCTCATTGACTTCATCAGATGAAATCATTATGGCTAGTTCATTAATTCTTGATTGAATATCTAAGGTTTTTATATATGCTTTTGTACGAGATGATTCTTCAGTTTTATAGATATAATAATGATGATCTGCTTTAGCCGCAACTTGTGGTAGATGTGTAATTGTAATGACTTGGGTGTTTTCTGAGATTTTTTTCATTTTAAGGGCAACTTGGTTCGCAACAAACCCGCTTACACCGGTATCTATTTCATCAAAAATCATGAGTGATAAGCCCATGTTTTTAATAAGAATTTCTTTTAATGCTAGCATAATACGACTTAACTCTCCACCACTTGCTACTTTGCTTAAAGGTTTTAAGCTTTCACCAACGTTTGTAGATAAGTAAAAGTCAATCTCATCAATGCCATCTTCTTTAAATAAGGTGGCATTTTTTATATCATTAATACTTACATCATTAAAGACGACTTGAAACACAGTTTGTTTTAGTTCTAAATCTTTCAAAAGTTCAAGTAACTTCGTTTCTATGTGTTTTGCTTGATCAATTCGTCTATTTCTTAACTCATAAGCTTGTTTTTTTATTGCATCATATGAGCTTTTTAGTTTTTCTTCTTTTGTTAATAGTGCTTCATCATAATTTTCGAATTGATTAATTTCTAGTGTGAGTTCATCTTTAAATGAAATAAGTTCATCAATTGATTTTCGATATTTTCTTTTCAACGTGTTTAAAGTATGCAGTCTATTTTCTAGTGTTTCTAACTCATTTGGATCAAAATCAAGTGTGGCTGCTTTTTGCGCGAGGTCATCTTTTATGTCATCTAACTCATAATAAGCGCTTTTTAAGCGTTCACTTAATGATTGATAATTATCATCATAAGATGAAATGGTGCTTAGTTGGTTTGATGCTTCATAAATGGTTTCTAGTGCTTGTTGGTTTTTAATCGCATCTAAACTGTTTGTGACTGCTTGGAATATTTTATCAAAGTTTTTTAGCGTGTCTAGTTGTTGCGTGATTACTTCTTCTTCATTTTCAGTTAAGTTATGTTTTTCAAGCTCATCAAGTTGAAAACGCATGAAATCCATTTTATCAAGGGCATCATCATTAGCGTTTAATAATTGGTTATACGCTTTTAAATCTGCTAAATACGTATGTCTTTTTAATTGATAATCTTTTAATAATTGGGCAATAGACTCATCATAGTGATCAATGAGTGATAAATAACTTTCTGGATTAATTAATCGTTTCGTGTCGTGTTGCGTATGAATGTCTGCAAGGTGTTCAGTGATGATGCGTAAATCTTGTAAGGTTACTGTTTGACGGTTAATTTTTATGATATTAGCACTGCTTGTGCTTACTTGTCTTTTTATGAGACATTCTTTATCCAAACACGGAATATCTAAAGCTTTTAATACCCTAATCACTTGATCACTTAAGTTCACAAATAATCCGGTTATTTCACAATATTCTTCACCTGTTCTAACCACACCTGAAGACGCACGATCTCCAAGTAAAAGACCGATTGCATCAATCAGTAGACTTTTACCGGCACCAGTTTCACCAGTTAATGCAGTCATTCCGTTTTCAAATTCAACTTCTATATTTTCTAAAATTGCAAAGTTTTTGACGGATAAGTATTTTAACATAGTGCCTCCTACTTAAGTGTGTCGTGTGCGCTTATAACAACGTTATCAGTTTGAATATAATTGGTGGTTTGATTAATGAGTGCTAAAAATTCGATGTTCCCGCTCCCACCTTTTAAAGGTGAGAAGGTTAGTTTTTGAATATATAGTTGGTGCTTGTTTAAGGTTGTTTGGTAATCTGAAAGAATTTTTTTATGAAGTTTTATATCTTTTATAATCCCGCTTTTCGGAGTTAATAATGATTCAAATTGTGGCTTTATTAAAACAATTAATGACGCATTAAATAACGCGTTTGCATGCTGTATCAGTGGCAATGATGATGTAAAACTAACATCCATTAGGGTGTAATCAATCGGTTCGCTAAACGGTTTATCAAGCGTAAGAAAGTTGGTTTTTTCCATTAAGTTTACACGTTTATCTTTGCGTAAGACTTCCACCATTTGTTGCGTCCCTACATCAATGGCAATGACCCCTTTAGCGCCATGTTTAAGCGCACAATCAGTGAATCCGCCAGTAGATGAACCCACATCAACAATCATCAAGTTCGTAAAATCTAACTTAAAGTCATTAATCGCTTTTTCAAGTTTTAATCCTCCTAAACTTACATAAGGATTATAGGCTTTTAAGACGGTAATCGTATCCGTATCTTTGATTTGTGTTGACGGTTTTACGCAAACTTGATTGTTGATTTTTATGCGTTGATGCTTAATTTCTATTTGTGCTTGATGTCTTGTTTTAAAATAGCCGTTTTCTACTAAATATACATCAAGTCTTTTCAATGGAATCACTCACTTTTTTTAAGATACTATCTGCATCAAGTCCGTAACGTTTTAACATGGTTTCTTTATCACCTTGTGGCACAAATGCTTCATGAAAGCCCAAACGAATGAATGTATTATACTGTAAGGTTTGATCTGAAAAGTAATCACGAATCATTGACCCTAATCCACCAGTAAGTGTGGATTCTTCAACGGTAATAATCGGCTTACTGCGGTCAATCAACCGTAACACTTTTTCATCTAATGGTTTGATATACCTTGCGTTTATTAATGTATAATCGAGTGATTCTTTATTAATACGATGTTCTAATTCACACACCAACGAACCAAATGTAATAATTGTTGCTTTTGACCCTTTTGTTATTACATCCCATGAAGGAGGGATTTCATCAAATGTTTCACCGTTTTGAACAACATATACATCTTCTCTTGGATAGCGGATTGCAATAGCACCTTTGTGCGTGTTAAAGGCATATTCTAGCATGCCATATAGTTCTTGTGTATTTTTCGGGTGTGCAATCGTGATATTAGGAATATGCGATAACATAGGAATATCATAGATGCCTTGATGCGTTTCACCGTCACCACCGACTAATCCAGCGCGGTCAATCCCAAATATGACATTGATATTTTGACGGGTTACATCGTGAATGACCTGATCATAAGCTCGTTGTAAAAACGTTGAATATATGCTTAAAAATACTTTAACGTTTTTTAAGCCTAGTCCAGTGGCTACGCCAACAGCAGTTTGTTCCGCAATACCTACATCGATAAGTCTATCGGGATAGGCTTCTTCAAAGGCATGTAAATCAGAACCGCCTATCATTGCTGGGGTCATGACATAAAAATCAGGATCATGTTTAGCCCGTTCAACCAAGTATCTAGATACAGCCTTAGAATAACTTACTAAATCTGCTTTTTTGCCTTTAATAAAACAACCACTTTCAATTTCAAACGGACTGACGCCATGCCAAATACCTAAAGTATCTACCTCAGAATGATTGTATCCTTTACCTTTTTTTGTTCTAACGTGTACAATACATGGTTTGTTGGCTTGTTTGGCAATTGTTAAGGCGGTTAATAATGATTTAAAATCATGCCCATCTAAAGGCCCATAATAATCATACCCTTGGTCTTCAAAATAGCTTTGTCCACTAATAAAACCTTTCATACGTTTTTCAAGTTTTCTTGCAAAACCTCTTAAAGGTTTTGGTGTAAATTTCATTGTAGTTTTGCTTAATCTTTTCACACTTTTTTTCATACGTATTTTAGTAAGAATTTTTGATAAATAGCCAACATTTTTACTAATACTCATTTCATTGTCATTTAAGATGATAATTGGGTGTTTGCTTGCATCATGCCCCATGAAGTTTAGTGCTTCAAGTGCCATACCGTTGGCTAAAGCGCCATCACCAATTAACATGATTACATGACCAATGTCTTGATTATATTTTTTTGCATAAAGCATCCCAGCCCCAATAGCAAGTGAGGTTGATGCATGCCCAGCTTCCATCACATCATGAATAGATTCAGTTCTTTTTAAAAATCCACTTAAACCATCTGTTTTTCTTAACGTATCAAATAGTGGGGCTCTTCCTGTCAATATTTTATGTGTATAGGCTTGATGACCGACGTCAAAAAGGATTTGATCTTTTGGTGAATCAAATACTTTATGTAATGCTATGGTAAGTTCTACTGCCCCTAAATTACTTGATAAGTGTCCACCCGTATGACTAATATTTTCAATTAGAAACGCACGGATGTCCTCGCTTAATGAAACGAGTTCTTTAATGGATAAGTCTTTTAAGAATTGGGGGTCTTTTATATCGTAAACATTCATGATAACACCCCTTTATTCAGTAATTTCAAAGTCCTCTTCTTTTTGATCTTTAATAACTTTAGTTAGTACTTTTTCTGCTTGTTCTAATAATTTGTGACAATGTTGTGATAAAGCCATACCTTCTTCGTATTTTTTAACGGCTTCTTCTAAAGGTAGTTCACCATTTTCAAGTGCTTGAACAATTTCTTCTAAAGTTTTTAATGCTTCTTCAAACGATTGTTTATTCATGTGTATCACCTTTTACTTTCTTTATTATTTTTGCTTGTACAACACCATCATAAAAATGAATGTCTAAAATATCTTTTTCTTTTATATCATCAATACTTTTTAATATTTTTCCGTCAACCTTGGCAAGTGTATACCCTTTTTTCATAATCGATAATGGGTTTACATATTCTAAATGCTCGATGACTTTTACAAATGATTTTTGTTTGCTTTCTATAAGTAATTTATATGCACGATGAAGTGATTTTTCTTTTTGATTAAGATCGTTTTGACTTTGCACGAGCCTTTTTGAAGGATGTAAAATACGCAGTTTATCATCCAAATATTCAAATCTAGTCGAAAATGGTTGAAGAATACGTGCGGGATCTTTTAAAATATAGCGACTAGTTAATTGTGTAAGATGTCTGTTTTTTTGAAAGTTTAAACGTTTTAATGCATCAATGAGTCGTTGTGAGGCTTGGTTGATTTCTTTATGCAGTGTGACTTGATCAGGCACTGCGATTTCAGCAGCACCAGATGGTGTCGGTGCACGCATATCAGCAACAAAATCCGCAATCGTAAAATCTGTTTCATGTCCAACCGCAGAAATAATCGGTATTTGAGATTCAAATATTGCTCTGGCAACCATTTCTTCATTGAATGCCCATAAATCTTCAATACTTCCCCCGCCACGTCCTAATATGATTACACTATTTTCTTTATTTGAGTTAGCGCGTTTGATATTTTCGACAATTTCATATTTCGCATTATCACCCTGGACGGTGGTTGGATAAATGAGAATCTTAGTTAGAGGGTAACGACGATTAATAATGTGAATAATATCTCTTACAGCCGCCCCTGTTGATGAGGTTAATACCGCTATTTGGTTTGGAAATTTAGGGATTTCTTGTTTATGTCTTTGATCAAACAATCCTTCTTTTTCCAAGGTTTCTTTTAGTTGTAAGTAAGCTTGATATAGATTTCCAAGCCCAACTTCTTCCATGCTTTCAACATAGATTTGATACCCACCACTCATTTCAAAGACGCTAATATAGCCTCTTACTAAAATATGCATCCCGTCTTTAGGGGTGAATTTCACCTTCCATGCATTCCCTTTAAACATCACTGCACTAATTTGAGCGTTGTCATCTTTTAAGGTAAAATAAAAATGCCCACGTACATTATGTTTAAAGTTTGAAACTTCGCCTTCTAAAAGGACGTTCTTTAAGTGAACGTCTGAATCAAACTTATACTTAATATATTTTGTGAGCGCTGTGACTGTTAAAGCTTTATCTGACATATTACCCCTACTTATTTACTGTCTTTTTAATTTTATCTAGAACACTATTGTTAAAAGAAACGGCTTTAGAATCTCCTTCATCAGTAAAGGTTCTTGTTAGATTTAATGCCTCATTTATAATAATTTCTGCTGGTGTATCTGTTGCATACATCTCATAGACTGCTAGTCTTAAAATTGCTCTATCAACATAAGAAACACGTTTAAGTGTCCAGCGTTCTAAATGCTCGCTAATGAGTGTATCAATCTTAGGGAGATTATCTAATATCCCCTGGATCATTTCATCGACAAACTCAAACTCTGTTAGCGTAAATTTTTGCATATCATTCATATCTAATTTATAGAGTTCCTCAATAATGAGGGCACGTTGTTCTCGTCTTGATTTCATGTGATTACCACCTATCATAATATCATAAAGATTTTATCATAAAACCGCAAAAATAAAAAGGAAAAACACGTTTTCCTTTTTATAAAATCTTTGTTTTTTTACCCTAATTTTGCACGATTTAAAATTTGGTTTAATGTATTCGAATGTGTCTCGCTAATATAACGGTAAGCTTCTCTTGTTGAACCGACTGGTTGTGGGTAATAATGTTCGTAGTCATATTCATATTCTTCGATCATTACATCATAGACTTCAACAATGACTGGTGTATATCCTACCCAATCAGCATTTTCTGCAGCTACTTCAATATCTAAGAAGAAGTTAATAAATGCATGCGCTAATTCGATATTTTGACTTGTAGTTGGAATAACAAATGCATCAATCCAAATATTGGTGTGAATTGGATTATAAAAATCAAAGTTTACTACTTCATCTTCTTCTTCGTATAAGAACAACATTTCAAAATAATCCCCTGAGTAAACAAGTGCCATATCTAAACTACCTAAAGCAACATCGCCTTTTAAATCATCTTCACCGAAACGAAGGAAATTAGCGTTTCTTAGTAAGTTTTCAGCTGCTAATAACTCAGTTTCATCAGTGGTATTAACGCTATAGCCTAAACATAATAAGGCTGCGCCAACCGCATCACGCGGTGAATCATACATACCAATATTAAATGGACTATTTTCATCAAATAAGGTGCAAATTCCACCTGCTTCTAGCGCAGCACGAACTTCTGGTTTGCTTGTATTAAACATAATCCCAATCGTCCCAAAGAAATAAGGAATCATGTAATCACCAAAGGTCTCATTTTCATAAAGATTACGTGCATCTTCAAAAAAATTAATTTCTGCATAATTAGGTAATAAATCTTTATCAATTGGATTTAATAAGCCTTCTTGATGCAGTTTATCAATCATGTAATCACTTGGTATAACAATATCGTAGTTGGTAATACGCTGTTTTATTTTTAGTTCCATTTCTTCATTAGAACCGACTGTCTCATAAACAACACGAACATTATGTTCTTTTTCGAACTCACGAACTAAGTCTAAATCCATGTAGTCTCCCCAGTTTAACACATATAATCTTTCTTTAGCCCCACACCCTGCAAGACTAAATGTAAATAATGCTAAAGCAATAACAATCATTATTTTTTTCATCTTATTTCTCCTTTATTTTTTCTATCTTTACTACTTAAATAATTAAATGTAACCATAATACTAATGGTGATAAATACGATTAATGTATTATAAGCGAAAACTTCTGGAGAGATTTGTCTTCTTGCAAGTCGTGAATATATCAGCGTACTTACATTGTGAAAATCTCCTGCTTTCATGAAATAGCTAATAATAAAATCGTCTATACTCATGGTAAAAGCAATTAAAGCGCCCGCAATCATACCTACTTTTATAGAAGGAATAATAACATAGATGATGGCTTTTAATTTGGTGGCTCCTAAATCTAAAGCAGCATCAAACAAATTGGCATCTAGTTGTTTTAATTTTGGTAAGACACTTAAGATTACAAATGGAATACTAAAGAATATGTGCGCAAGTAACATAGTCGGAAAGCCAAAACTTACACGTAAAAACCTAAAAATCATAAATAACATAATTCCTGTTACTATATCCGGATTTACCACTGGTACGTTATTTAACACCATGAAGCGCAAACGCTTTTGTTTACTTAAACTATGAATCCCTATAGCAAAAAGGGTTCCAATGATTGTACTAACTAAAGTTGATATAACCGCAACTCTTAACGTAACAAATATCGCAGCCATTAGGGCTGTATCATCAGGAATTCCGCGATACCATCTTAAGGTAAACTCAAACTCAGTAAATGTAAACCTTGATCCATGCACACTTATCAAAAGTATGATAAATATGGGTAAATAGATGATGAAAAATGTAAAGACCATTAAGCTAACTTGTATAATGGTTCCAAATAAATTTCGTTTCATAATAAGGTCTCTCCTTCCTTGTCAAATCTGACAATTAAGGTGAATAACCCTAGCATAAAAATCATAACAACAAACGAAACGGTGGCTGCAACATTAAATGACCCTCTAAAAATTTCTTTTTCAATTAGATTACCTAGTAATAAAATTCGTCCTCCACCTAAACGTTCAGGCAAAGCAAACGCTGTCATACTTGGTAAAAGTGTCATAATTACGCCACTTACAATCCCACCTAATGATAATGGAAACGTAATTTTTAAGAAACTTTGCGTACTACTTGCGCCTAAATCTCTGCTTGCTTCAATTAACGATTCATCCATTTTAACTAATACACTATAAATCGGAAAAATCATAAATGGTAAATACATAGAAATCATTGCGATAATAATCGCAAAATCCGTCCCAATTAAGTCATAACTTAAATTAAAGATATTTAAGATTGATACCGGTTTGAATATATTTTCCCAAGCAATAATGCGTACAATCATGTTACTCCATATAGGAATAATTAATAACGCAACATACAATGTTTTATTTTCATTTTTCATTCTTGCAAAATAATACGCTACAGGATATCCGATAAAAAAACAAATAATCGTCGTAATTCCTGCATACTTCATACTGTTTTTAAAGGCGACTATAAAGATTTCATCGGTCAAAAAATTCAAATGTTGTCCCGTAAACCTAAACTGATAAGGGTTAAAAATATGAAATGTAGAGATCACCGCTAATATGATAAAAACACTCGGTATAACAATAAGTAAAATCATCCATATTAAATAGGGGGTGGTTAATCGTTTTAAACTACGCATCTTTTTTCATTACATGGATATCTTCTTTTTCAAACTCAAGATAAACATGGGCACCTACTTTTTGAGCATCGGTTGAATGGATGATGTACTCGCGGTCATGAACATAAACGATGATTTCATAATGAACCCCTTTAAAGGTAATATCAGTAACGGTACCGTGGATACCTGTACCTTCTTTTTTAAGTTCAATATCTTCTGGCCTTAATACGATATCTACTGGTACATTTTCACCAAACTCAGCATCAATACATTCAAACTTAACCCCTTCAAATTCAACGAAATAATCTTTTATCATATGACCCGGAATAATATTGGATTCGCCAATAAAAGACGCCACAAAACGCGTTTTTGGTTCGTTATATATGTCTTCAGGCGTGCCTATTTGTAAGATTTCACCATCACGCATAACAACGACGGTATCACTCATGGTTAAGGCTTCTTCTTGATCATGCGTAACAAAGACAAATGTAATCCCTAATGCACGCTGCATTTCTTTTAGTTCATATTGCATCTCTTGTCTAAGTTTTAAATCAAGTGCGGCTAAAGGTTCATCTAGTAATAGTAATTTCGGCTTATTCACCACAGCCCTAGCAATGGCAACACGCTGTTGTTGACCGCCACTTAAGGTTTTAATATTTCTTTGTTCAAACCCTTCTAGCTTAACTAACTTTAATGCTTTTTTTACAGCTTCTTCAATTTCTTCTTTAGGCATTTTTTTCATTTTTAAACCGAATGCAATATTATTAAAAACATTTAAATGGGGAAATAATGCATATTTTTGGAATACCGTGTTAATTTGTCGTTCATGAGGTGGCGTATCGTCTAAATAAGCCCCATCAAAATAAATAGATCCTTCATCAATCGACTCGAACCCTGCAATAAGTCTTAACAATGTTGTCTTTCCACAACCAGAAGGACCGAGTAGGGTAATAAATTCATTTTCACGAATATATAAGTTTATGTTTTTTAATATTAATTCATCATCGAATGATTTGCTTAAGCCTTTGATATCAACAAGTTTTTTCTCCATTTCGATGCCTCCTAAATTGTATGGTTTATAAAGGGTAAACACATACCCAGTTAAACGGCGCTTTTGATGTATATAGTTTAGTATTGATAAACTATAAAATTATTATAAATAAACAATATCACCTAATTATATTAAATATAGAAAATATGTCAATAATTTGAATGATTAAAATAAGATAAAAACGGTTTCAAATAAATCAATAAAAAATAGAAATGCAATGCATTTCTATTTTAAGCGTTTTTTTCTATATATACGTGCTTCATAGGGGCTAAAATCCATAGAAAATTGTGTGGCTTTATCTTTATCATCATTGGTTAGATAAAGCTCATAGCCTTCATAATCGAACGCCACTTGCATCGTTAATGATGTTTCTTTAAAATTGGCTAAAACTAAATACTCAAAATCTTTTCCTACTGTGTGAATATTGAATGACTGTGGATGTTCTAAATCAATAAATGTTACATCAGCATGTGCTAAATCTTCTTCTTTTCTTAGTTTGAGTAACTGTTTATATGTATTTAGAATGGATCCTTCTTGTTGGGCTTGTCTTTGAACGTTGATGACTTCGTAATTATGATTAATTGGAATCCATGGTGCATGTTCAGAAAAACCACTATATAATAAATTATTCCATTGCATTGGGGTACGGGCATTATCACGTGAGCGATCTCTTAATGCTTGCATCGCAACTTCGTGAGATGCTCCATTATTCATAAAGTTTTGATATTCAGTAAACACTTCAACATCTCTAAAATCGTTTAAATTTTGATAGTCAACATTGGTCATCCCAATTTCTTCACCATAATAAACAATCGGTGTTCCTGGAAGTAAATACAAAGTGTAGGCAAGCATTTTTGCACTTTTTTCATGATAGATGTAATCATCATTACCATAATGTGAGACAATACGTGGTTGATCGTGATTTGCCCAATAAATCGTATTCCAACCTTTGTTTTTAAAAAGATCAATCCAATGAGAAAAACTATGTTTAATTCTCGTAACATCAACTTCGCCTTTTGCCCATTTACCTGGTGTAAGTGTATTATGTGGATCACAATCTACCCAGCAATGTTCAAACTGAATTAACATGTTAAATTCGTTCGAATCAAACCCTGCATATTGTAAAGCTTCTTTCTTGGTTGCCCCACCGGCTTCTCCAATGACCATCACATTATTTGGTTTAAAAATTTCTTTACCAAGTTCTTCTAAATAGTCATGGTGTTTAGGTAAACTTGAAAAATGTTCATAACCAGGTTTTGCATCAGGAAAATCCCAGTTTTTTTCTAGATGATTAGATGCATCTACTCTAAAGCCATCTACACCTAAATCAATCCACCATTTAATCATGGCTTTTAGTTCTTCTTTCATCGATTGATTTCGCCAGTTTAAATCAGGCATTTTTTTACTAAATATATGGAGATAGTATTCATCTGTAGCTTCATTATATTCCCAGACCGGGCCACCAAACCAGGAAACCCATTCTGTTGGTAACTTTCGTTTACCAGAATCGTCATATTTAGGTTTATGCCAAATATAATAATCGTGATATTTTTCAAACTCAGGATGATTGGGATCTTTAGCTTTTACAAACCAAGGATGTTCATCGGAAGTGTGGTTTAATACTAAATCAGTGATTATTTTCATGTTGCGGCGGTGGGCTTCATTTAATAATTGTTTAAAGTCTTCAATAGTCCCATAATCTTCACTGACTTTAAAAAAGTCTCTAACATCATAACCATTATCATCCATAGGTGAATCATAATGCGGACTAATCCAAAGGGTGTTTACACCTAAATCTTGTAAATAATCTAGTTTTTCTAAAACTCCGTTAATATCACCTATACCATCGTTATTAGAGTCATTGAAACTTCTTAAATACACCTGATATATTATGGTATCTTGCCACCATTTTCTCATCGTAACACTCCCTTTGTTCTTTATCTATTATAGACTACATGAAAACGCTTTAAAAATCAAAAAGTATTTAACTGTAACCATTCTCTTATTGACAATAAAAAATCATCATTGCTGATGATTTTATCTTAAAATGTATAAAATACCTATGGTCCCTTTTCCGCAATGGCTTGAGATAACGCATCCTGCATGTGATTCATAAATATTTTTAACTTTAACTTTACCTTTTAAAGCTTCATAAATATATTCATAGGTTTCATCAGCAAATGAATGGGTAATCATTAAAAATTCTGGGTCAAGACGTTCATTTAAATCTAAAACTTCTTGTACCAAAATTTTCGCTCCGTTTTTTGTGTTTATACGGGCTTTTTTCCCCACTTGCATTTCACCGTTTACTACTTTAATAATTGGTTTTAATCTTAGCATTGTCCCCATTAAGTTTTGTAAACCGTTAATGCGTCCACCTTTATGAAGATAATCAAACGTGTCAATGACAAACTGGCTACGCACTTTAGGTACAAGTGCTTTAACTTTTTCAACAACTGTTTCGGCATTATCGCCTTTTTTAATAAAAGAGGCAGCTTTTAATAATAAAAGTCCAGATCCAGACGATAAATTTTGTGAGTCAATAAGGTAGATATCCTCAGTTTCAATCATATCTTTAGCGGTTTTTGCACTAAGAAATGTTCCTGAAAACTTTGATCCAATACCAATATATATGATTTTATATCCATCTTTTATGTAGCGTTCAAAGGTTTCTAAAAATGCCCCAGGACTTGCCGCTGCGGTTTTAGGGAATACCCCTGTTTCTTCGACGATTTTATACATTTTTTCAGGGGTTAAATCAATCCCATCAAAATACGATGTTTCTTCAAAGTTAACATAAAGTGGTATGACGTCTATAGTATATTCTTTTAATAACGTTTCTGGTAGATCGCAGGTACTGTCTGTTATTAATTTAATTTTATCCATGATTGTCTCCCTTTTAAGTAAATGATTTAAGTTTCATTTCTTTCTCAGATATAACGCTGTGTTGTCTTGCATCTAACCATTTAAATAAGCAATATTCTGGTTCAATATCAATGGTTAAATAACTCTCAGTTAAATCCCCTTTGCTTTTATAAACTGATCCAGGATTAGCTAATACACGTTTTTCTACGACATCAAATGCAGCCACATGGGTATGACCATATAACGCCACATCAACATCCGTTTCTAACATGCGTTCGTATAAAGTTTCTATCCCACTTCTTATGTTATATTTATGACCGTGGACAAGTAAAAATTTTGTCTGATTAATGACCATTTCATGTTCATATGTAAAGCCTGCATCAAAAGGATAGTTCCCTTTGATTGCAATAATATCGTGTTTTTCTAAAAAACTTGATTTAAGTTCCGAATCACCTAGACTAATAATATATTCTACGTTTTTGTTTTCTCTTAAAATAGCTTCTAATCTTTCTTTTTCTTTGTGAACATCACTTACAACTAAAATCTTCATATTTATCCCCCTTTAATACTCTTTAGCCAAATAATCTACCACTTTTTGCAAAGCTCTTGCTCTATGTGAAATTTTATTTTTTGCATCAAAACCGAGTTCGGCTAACGTTTTAGTATAGCCTACAGGTATAAATAATGGATCGTAACCGAAACCTTCATCCCCTTCTAAAGCGGTATGAATATATCCGTGAAGTTCCCCTTTAAATGATTCAATGTGACCGGATTTATCTATTAATACAATCATTGTCACGAATTTTGCTTGTCGGTTATATTCGTGTTTCATGGTTTCTAACATTTTTAAATTGTTTGCTAAATCAGTGCCTTCATTAGAATAGCGTTTAGAATGCACACCTGGTGCATTATTTAATGCGGCTACTTCTAAGCCAGAATCATCTGCTAAAACCATTTCGGTTGTATGTTTTCTAACGGCGTGGGCTTTTAAAAGGGCGTTTTTTAAAAACGTATCCCCCGTTTCTTGAATTTCTTCTAAGTCAAAGTCAAACAGTGAAAAAACTTCAAAACCAAGCGGTTGAAGTATTTTTTCATATTCTAATAACTTCCCTTTATTTTTGGTGGCAATGATAATTTTTTTCATTAGAACCTCCACGATAAAAGTACTTAGAACTTATTTAGAACACCACGTTGAAAATTTATGTAAATCGGTATTTTTCCCTACGAGTAATAATTGATCTTTTTCAGAGAATGCTTCTTCTGGTCCTGGGATAATAACTTCTTCACCACGTTTAATCGCGACTAAATTGATATTATATTTACTTCTTAAATCTAAGTTTACAACCGTTGTATCATAGAGTTTTGGTGTTGATTCTATGACAATAAAACTGTGTGTTTCGTTTAAATCATAAAATTCTAGTATATTATTTGTGACAATACGGTGTGCCAATCTTCTACCTGCAATTTGCTCAGGTTGGATAACTTCATCAGCCCCTAGTCTTAATACTACTTTTTCATGATATTCGTTTTGTACTTTAACTGTAACTTTTTTAACCCCTAATTCTTTTAAAATAAGGGTGGTTAATATGCTATCTTCAATATCTTTCCCAATTGCAACAATAACGTGATCAATACTTTGTATCCCTACATCACGTAGTGCACCTTCATCTGATGTATCGAGTACCACAGCATGCGTAGCAATTTTAGCTACTTTGTTTACACGTTGTTCATCACGGTCTATGACTAAAACATCAAAATCACTTTTGATTAGTTCTTCAACAACACTATATCCAAATCGTCCTAATCCAATAACCGCAAAAGTTTTTTTTGCCATAAGTTCACCTTCTATTTTGTTTATTCTCTTGTTATAATGATATCACAAACCCTTTTATTGTCAATTATTCTAGGCTTTAATCGGAATTATAAAATCAAAATTACTTGAATATGATATAATCAATTTGGAGGGATTTTATGCAAAAACATTCATTGCAATTTAATTACAAAGTGATTACAGTTTATATCGCTGCTTTTATTGGACTAATAGCCGTTCAAATTGGGATAACAGTCTTCTTTGATATAGAATCATTAAGTGAGGTTAATCAAGCAACATTTGGTGCTGCGATGAACTTAGTGTTGTATGGCTTTTTAACGATTGTTTTCTTTTTTATCGCAAAAATCTATTTATTCAAAAATCAATGGCTTTATTTTAAAGAAAAACCGGCTTTTAGTTTCTTTATGGTTGGGTTTGGGATGTACTTAATTTTTGCCGTTTTATTTTTGATTGGGGCTATTTATGAAGTAACTGGTGGTCCTAGTACACCTCGTAATCAAGATTTAATCAATAATATTTTAACAAGTGCTTGGTATAACGGGTTCATGGTATTTGTTTTTGCTGTACTTTTCGCGCCTATTGTTGAAGAGATGGTTTTTAGAAAAGCAATATTCGGCATTATTTTTTCTAAATTTGGTGCGGCTGTTGCAATTTTAGGGAACTCATTGATATTTGCGATGATACATGTAACTGGAGAGTTTAGTGCATGGATAGGTGGGACGATTTCGTTTTGGGATTTTGGGCTTATCACATTACCTTATATTTCAATGAGTATTATTATTTCATTTATATACTTTTATTCAGGAAAGCTCATATGGGTTGCTATTACAGTTCATATGCTCGTTAACTTAATCAGTGTGTCGAGTGGTTTATTAGGTCTATAAAAAAAACACTTCAAAATTGAAGTGTTTTTTTTATAAATAAGCTAATAGTTGGTCATCTTTAAGTTGATGAATTAGTCGTTCTGTTTCAGTGGATATGTTTAAGTCTTTGCGATATTTTTTGATAAGATCAATTAATGCATAATTTTGATTTATAACGGCATAAAACAATGCGTCTTTATGATAACGATCAATATCACTACATTTTGCACCTTTTTGAATCAATAACTCAACTAACATGATTTCATTGGCCATAATCGCATAAAATAATGGGGTGTTTAAAAACATATCTTTTTTATTTAAATCATCCATTTTATGTAAATAGGCTAAGGCTTCATCAAACTCTTTAAAACGAATCGCGCGATGAAGCGGATGCGTTTTGTCATTTTTTTGAATGGCTGGATTGTTTTTATAACGCGTAAATTTAATGATTGCATCAAAGTTTTCATTTGCTTGTGCTTTATCATAAGGAGATTGACCAAAACGATCTTTATCATAACTACTTAATCCCATCTCAAGTAGTTTATCAATGATGTTTTCCATCGTATCGTTCATTGCATAATGAAGTGGGGTTTGATCGAAAACATTTTTTTGAAATGGATTAACACCTAACTCAATTAATCGTTCGAAGATGCTTGGTAAGCCATTACTAGCTGCAATATGCATCACTGATTCTTTTTTATCGTTTAACAGGTGTAGGGGTGCTTTAGCGTCGACTAAATAGTTAACAATCTTTATTTTTTTACTTTTGATAGCATGCATGATAACGGTATGACCTTCGTTGTCTTTAGCATACAAATCCGCCCCTTTATTACATAGGGTTTTAACTGTATCTAAATCGCCTTTTAGTGCCGCCTGCATAAGCGGTGTTTCCTGTTTTTTATTTCTAGCATTTATATCTGCTCCACGTTGCGCTAACAGTTTTACCATAAAGGCGTCACCTAAATAAGCAGCGATATGAAGTGGTGTATCTTTAAAGTGGTTCTTTTGTTCTAAATCACAGCCTGCTTCAATAAGATAAATTAACACGTCATGTGCTTTTTGTCTAATCGCATAAAAAAGCAAGTTTTGTTTGCGTGTATCTAATACAGTTCTTAATTCTTGATCAGAAAAATGTTTTAGTTTATGAAAATCATTATCCTTTATAGCAAGAATCATATCGTCTGTAATTTGCGTGACTGACATAGGCTCACCATCCTTATAAAAAGGTTATCATAAGAACAAAAAAAATACCACGTTTTAAATGGTATTTTTTTATTATTGTAATATAATTATCTAACTGCGTCTTTTAAAACTTTACCTGCTTTGAATGCTGGAGATTTTTGAGCGTCGATATGAATTGGCTCACCAGTTCTTGGGTTATGCCCAACGCGTGGTTTACGATCTCTTACCTCAAATGTTCCAAAACCTGTTAACACAACTTTTTCTCCTTGAGCTAATGCTTCTTGGATTGTAGAAAGAGTCGAGTTTAAAGCTGCTTCAGCATCTTTTTTTGTTAATCCTGATACTTCTGAAATTTTAGCAACTAATTCTGTTTTGTTCACGATATTACCTCCTTATTTGTTTTAACTAAGCCCATTATAGCAATTAAAAATAGTTTATGCAACATATTTAGCATAAAAAGATTAAAAAAAAGCCTTTATTAAGGCTTTTTATTCTGATTTTTGGTCTCTTGCGAGGAGTTTTTGGTAAGCGATTTTAGGTTCGACACGGTTAAAAACAACGTCATAGATTGCATCAATAATTGGCGTATCTAAGCCGTTTTTACGAGATAAGTCATACGCTGCTTCACAAGTTCTAATCCCCTCAACAACCATCGTCATTGAGTCTAATGTTTCATTTAGGTCTTTTCCTGTACCAATTTTGTATCCAGCTTGATAATTTCGTGAATGTGGGCTTGTACAAGTAACAATTAAGTCCCCAACACCGGTTAATCCTGATAAAGATTCCTTAGAAGCACCGAAGTGTTCGTAAATCTTACCCATTTCTACTAATCCGCGGGTCATAAGTGCTGCACTTGCATTATCACCTAGTCCTTGTCCACGTAATAATCCTGAGGCTAAAGCAAAGATATTTTTTAAAGCACCACCAAGTTCTGCACCGATTAAATCTGTGCTTGAATATACTCTAAAATAGTCTGTATTATGGAATAATTCTTGAATTTTTAAAGCAAGTGCTTTATTTTCACTAGCGCTAGTAATGAGTGTCGTCATGCCTTTAATAACTTCTTCTGCATGCGATGGACCACTCAGTGCAACGTAGCCTTCTAAATACTCAGTTGGTACCATTTCAGTAAATATTTCTGAGATACGTTTAAAGGTTTCTGGTTCAATCCCTTTTGCAGCATTAATAATTATTTTCTTTTCTTTTATGTAAGGTAGTGCATCATTAATCGCTATACGTAAAACTTTTGTAGGCACAACAAAGAGTAATATGTTAGAAAACTCGATCGCCTCTTTTATGTTAGTAGTTGCTTTAATAGATTCTGGAATGTACTCATTGAGTTGAATACATACATGAAGCGTATTAATTTTATCTACTATTTTTTCATTGACATCATAAACTAAGACATCATGGTTGTTATCAGCGAGTACTTTTGATAATCCAAGTCCCCAAGACCCGCCACCGATAACGGTTATTTTCATATTAATCACGCTTTCTTAAGATTATTTTTATCGGGGTTCCTTTGAACCCAAATGCTTCTCTTAATTTGTTTTTAATATAACGTTCATAACTAAAATGTAGCCAATCCGTATTATTAACAAACAGTATAAATGCTGGTGGACGTGTTGATACTTGTGTTGCGTAATAAGCTTTTAAAACGCCACCGTTATGTGTTTTAGGTGGATTCATTTGGAATGAATCACTAATGACATCATTTAAGACACTCGTAGATACGCGTTTAGTATAATCTTCAAAGACGTCTTTTATCATCGGAAATAGTGTGTGAATACGTTGCGTTGTTTTAGCAGATAAAAAGACGATTGGTGCATGGGCTAAATACTGAAAATGGGCGCGAATAGTTTCTTCCCATAGATTCATAGTCCGTGTATCTTTTTCAACTAAATCCCATTTATTGACAACAATAATTACAGCTTTTCCTGCTTCATCAGCATAACCCGCAATTTTTTTGTCTTGTTCTAATATCCCTGTAAATGCATCAATCAATATTAAGCAGATATCACTACGATCAATAGCACTTAAAGCTCTTAATACACTATATTTTTCTGCATTTTCGTAAACTTTACCGCGTTTTCTAAGACCAGCGGTATCGATAACAACAAATTTTTGATCATCGCGTTCAAACATAGAGTCAATTGAATCTCTAGTTGTCCCTTCAATTTCACTAACAATGACACGGTTTTCACCAAGTAATGCATTAGTTAAAGAACTTTTCCCTACATTTGGTCGACCGATTACACATAATTTAATACGGTCTTCTTCATAAGGTTCTTCTGTTTCATCGGGCATAATTTTAACAACCTGATCTAGTAAATCTCCAAGTCCAACGCCGTGAATACTACTTACAGGTACGGGTTCACCAAGACCTAATGAATAGTATTCATAAATATTTTCTTTATAGTTTACATCATCGACTTTGTTTACTGCTAAAATAACAGGTTTTTTTGCTTTATATAACATTCTAGCAACATAAGAGTCCGCTTCTGTTACACCAGTATGAATATCAACAACAAAAATAATAACGTCTGCTTCTTCAATAGCAATTTCTGTTTGATTCTTTATCTCATGCATAAAAGGCGCATCATCAAAATCAATGCCGCCTGTATCTATGAGATTAAAATGTCTTCCAAGCCACTCCGCTTTCGCATATAAGCGATCACGTGTTAAACCTGGTGTTTCATCAGTAATCGATAGTCTTTCTCCGATAATACGGTTAAAGAGCATACTTTTACCAACGTTGGGTCTTCCTACAATAGCTACTGAAGGGAGCATACTAACACCTACTTAAATTCTTTGAATTTATCTGCGAAGAGTTCACCAAGCGTTTGGGTTTGGTCCTCTTTGTTTTCAGATTTTAAATATTTTTTAAACTCGTCACGAACTTGTTTTTCATCGTAATCTTTTTTACTAATAACAAGTTGCCATTGACGTTTATCAAACTTTTTAACGATTGCATTGATCACTTCATCAAGTTTTAAAGCTTCTTCAACATTACTGATACGTTTATCGATGATTTCACCGATTGGTAAGAAGGCATTTACACCTTGAATTTCTACAAGTGCACCATTTGATTGCATTTCTTTAACTTGTCCAGAAACACTTTCACCGACACGGAAGTTTACATCTTCCCATGGGTTATATTCTAAATGTTTTTTTGATAGGGTCATTTTTCTTGCTTTAACATCGATTGCTAAGATTTTAACTTTGATGTCATCACCAATATTAACCTCTCCTGCTAAATTAAAGCGTGGATCCCATGAGTAATCATAACGATTAATCATCCCGATAACATCTTTTTCAACTTCGATCAACATACCAAACTGCATTTTTTTAACGATTTTACCTGTAACTTCTTCGCCTACTTTATGCTTATCTGCGAATGCAGCCCAAGGCGTTTTTTCTAATGCTTTCATTGAGAGTGATCGTTTATTGTTTTTCGCATCAATCACTTTAACTTTTACAGTTTGACCTTCTTTTAATACATCAATCACGTTTTCAACATTATGGTGTGAAATTTCTGAAATATGAAGTAATCCTTCAACTGCTCCCATTTTAACAAATGCACCAAATGGCATAATTTTAGATACTTCACCGGTAATTACATCACCGACTTTAATGTCTTGTAGTTCTTTTTGTTTTTTCTCTTTAAGAACATCTTTAGCAATAACTTTATGAGAAACGACTACTTTGTCTCGCTTAATTTCAATGACTTTAACTTTTAGTGTTTGCCCAATATAATTATCTGGGTTTGAGACAAACTCGATATCGATTTCTGCCAGTGGCATAAAGATTTTTTCATAGCCTAATGCGGTTAACATGAGGCCACCTTTATTTGCTTTTAAAACTTTAGCTTCAAAAGCTTTATCTTTTGAAAAATACGTTTGAAGGGTATCAAAGGTTTCCGCTTCTTCAATTTCTAAACGCGAAAGTAAAACAATGCCTTTTTCGTCATCAATTTTTTTAACGATGACTTCTAATGTGTCACCTTCTTTAACTACTTCTAAACAGGAGTCAATTGGTTTTTTTGTTAATTCGTTTTTGTAGATAGTACCTTCTGTAGAATAGTTAATGTCTAATGTGATTTCATTAGGGGTAACTTTGTATACGGTCCCTTTAACTTTGTAACCTTCTTTTATTTTTCCAATCTTAAATTCCATGTGAATCATCCTCTCTAACTTTAACTTTTATTGTTTCTATTACTTCTTCGATGGACATATCGGAGGTGTCGATTATAATCGCATCGTCTGCGGGTTTTAGTGGACTATGTACTCTAGATGAATCAAAGGCATCACGAGATGAAATTTCTGTTTGTAGTTCTTTTAGTGTGCTATGAATGCCACGTTCTAGGTTTTCTTTGTAGCGTCTTCTTGCTCTTGTTTCAACGTTTGCAGTTAAATAAAATTTAAAATCGGCATTAGGTAAGACATTATAGCCTATATCTCTACCATCCATAACCACGTTTAAATTTTTAGATATTTCTTGTTGTCTTTTTACGGTTTTGTCTCTGACGATGAAATGTGAGGAGACTAAAGAAACGTTATTAGATACTTCTCGGGTTCTAATTTCTTTACTTACATCTTCATCATCCATATATAGAATGCCATCTTTATAATCAAAACGCGTTTGATCAATGAAATCAAAAGCGTCTTCGTTAGACAAATCTATGTTTAAGCGCATCGCTTTTAATGTGATCGCTCGATACATTGCGCCAGTGTCAATATGGGTATATTCAAACGCCTTGGCAACGAGTTTTGCAATCGTACTTTTACCAGAACCCGCTGGACCATCGATTGCGATTTGAATGTTCTTCATTAA
>NZ_JBIOAG010000027.1:0-28290 GCF_043951795.1 Liberiplasma polymorphum
CGATATGAAAAAGAGATTTTTAAAAGAGTTAGAAAGTTATTTAGCAGCATTAAACAAAGAAGAACGTGATGAAATCCTTCGTTTTTATGAAGAACGATTTCATACAAGTATGGTGTATGAAGGTAAATCAGAAGAAGAAATATTAGATGAACTTGAATCACCAAGACAAATTGCAAGAAATGTATTAGAAGAATACGGGTATTCTACTCGTATTAAACAAGCACCTACAGTAGATACTCCAAAATATGAAAAAAATATTAAAAACAATGACGATTTATCAGTTTGGCGTGTTGTTTGGCTAGTCCTATTTGATGTTTTATTATTAAGTGCAATCATCGGAATGTTATTTGGACTATTCTTCGGATTAGGTGGCGGATTAATTGGCTTTATGTTTGCGACTTTGATTTATCCATTAACTGAAGGTGGTTATGAAAGTATTTACTTATTCTTACTTGCTATTGGAGTAAGTTACCTATGGTTCTTATTATTACTATGGATTTACGATTTAATTGTAGGATTCTTTACATGGTTAGTAAGATGGCATCTAGATGTACTTAAATTCAAAAAAGCAAGTTCTGTAACAAAGACAATGAAAAAGTTCCAATTTTCAGGCTATTTCAAACGTAATCCTGCTTTAAGAAGACTGAAAAGTTTAGTTAGTTTTATGGTAGTTATCATGATTATATTTAGTGGATTTATGGTTGTAACTACAACGGGTGGATTTAACTTTGATCGCTATAATCAAAATAGAGTAGAAGTTGAAGAATTAGTAGACTTAACTGAAACAATTAATGATGAATCACCTTGGCGTATTAAAACAGATATTGATCATGGTGCAGTAAAAATTATTAGAACAAATTCAGCTATCATCAGAATTCATGGTGAACAATTAGAAGACTATCCTTATGAAATAAGTATTGATGAATCAGGTAAGGTAATTGAAGTCCTAAATCAATTACCTCAAACAAGGTTCAGTTTCAGCTTATTGTTTGCATTTATTGGAGAAACACCGCTAATTACTATTGAAATTCCAAATGACTTAATCATTGAAAGCATTGACATGAAAGGGACAAATGGTTATCTAGATGTTAATGGATTTGATGTAGATTCACTAACTACAAGAACCACAAATGGTCTCATTCGTTTAACTAATGTGAATGTGGTAGGAACAATCGATATAATGAGTACAAACGGTGAATTTAGATTTGTTAATGTTACTGCGAGCACCATTTTAGCAGAAACAACAAACGGACGTATTATATTTGAAGATGTAGAAGCGTTAAACTATACATTAAAATCTACAAACGGTGAAATTCGTTTGACTAGATTAAATGTCACTAGTAAAAATGGCTTAGCATTAAATGCAACTACAACCAATGGGCGCGTTGATTTAAGTGAGGTATATGTTAAAGATGTTACGTTAAGAACTACCAATGGAAATATCAATTACAACAACACAGATTTAACATTTGTTCTAGATCGTTTAAGTACTTCGACAACCAACGGAAGCGTGAATTCAAACGTTCCTAAAAATTAAGCGTTTAACCCTATTAATCATTTAAAAACATGATATAATATAACCCGACCGACCATTCGGTCGGGTTTTTATTATATGAGGTGAGACGATGAAATCAATTATTCAATTTTCTGTTGAAAAAGCTATTACCATTTTTATGATTGTATTTGCAGTATCTATTTTTGGACTTGTGTCATTCACAAGATTAACAACGGATTTATTTCCGAACGTTAATATACCCTTTGCCGTTGTTATAACGACTTATCCAGGTGCAACACCTGAAGAGGTTGAAGGACAAGTATCAATACCACTAGAAAATGTTTTTCAAACAACAACAAATATAAAACAAGTTACATCAATGTCTAGTGAAAATGTATCAATGATTATATTAGAATTTAATGCCTCTGCCAATATGGATTCAGCGGTAATTGAGTTACGTGAAAACATGAACTTAGTTCTAGATTCTTTACCAGATGGCGCAAGTAATCCAATTATTATTCGGTTAAATCCGGATTTACTTCCGATAATGACCTTTAGTGTAACTTATGAAGGAAAAGACTTACAAGAATTAACTAACTGGGTTAATGAAGAGTTAAGACCGCAATTAGAACGTGTACCTGGTGTAGCTAGTTTATCAATTAGTGGTGGATATGATTCTGAAATTAGAATAATTTTAGATCAAGATGCTATTGATGATTATAATGCACTTATTCCAGCTGAAATTGATTTTAAAATCGATAAAGCTTTTATTCAAAACATACTAACCGCCCAAAACTTTGCCTTTCCAGCGGGATTTGTGACCGTAGATGGGATTAATTATCTTGTTCGTGTTGGTGATGGAATTTCAAGTTTAGAAGAAATTCAAAATCTTGTTTTATTTGATCTTGGTTTTCCAGGGTCACAGTTAAGACTAAGTGATGTTGCAGAAATTACATTTGCACCAGCAAATGAACAAACCTATTCAAAAGTAAATGGTGAGAATGCACTAACTATAACCATTCAAAAAAATAGTGAGTTTGCAACTACAGATGTAACTAATGCTGTAAATCAGGCGATTAATAGTATTGTTGGTGATGATGAAGCAATTAATATAACAATGCTTTTAGATCAAGGAGAATATATTAATCAATCTACCGGTAGTGTGGTTAATAACATTATTATTGGTGGGTCATTAGCCATAATTATACTACTTGTATTCTTAAGAAGTTTTAGAGTAACCTTTATTGTCGGTGTGGCTATTCCGATTAGTTTACTATTTGCGATTGTACTTATCTATCTTTCAGGGATTACACTTAACTTAGTTTCTTTAGGTGGATTAGCTCTTGGAATAGGGATGTTAGTAGATAATAGTATTGTCGTAATGGAGAATATTTTTAGGCTCAAAAAGCAAGGAGCATCAAACAAAGAAGCAGCACTTACAGGAACGTATCAAGTTGCTGGTGCTATTACAGCTAGTACATTAACAACCATTGGCGTCTTCTTACCAGTTATGTTCATTGAAGACTTTATTAGAGAGATTTTTTATCAACTTGCACTGACTGTTTCATTTAGTTTAATTGCATCGTTATTTATTGCACTAACATTAGTACCATCAATTGCAAGTAAAGTATTAAATGAAAATGAAGTAGAAGTTAAAAAAGATAAAGCTACTTTGTTAGATAAAATTAAGAATGTTTATGAAATCATACTATTAAAATTTTTAAAATTTAAACTTATTGCACTTGTTGCAGTATTAGGTTTATTTGTAGGCTCAATATATCTAGCTACTAGTAGAGGATTTGAGTTCTTCCCGTCTAGTGATGAAGGTACAATTAGTGTGTCAATTCAAATGGACCCAGAAAGTCCATTAAACTTTACAGAATTTGTTGAAACACTCGATAGATTATACTTAGATTTAAGTACTTATGATGACATTGAAACCATTGGAATATCTTTAGGTGGTGGTGGGTTTGGCTTTGGCCAAACTTCAACCGATAGAGCAAATGTTAGTATTGTATTAAAATCAGATAGAGTCTTGGGAACCGATGAAGTCAGTGATGAAATCATTCAGTTATTAGAAAATGATTATCCTGAGCTAGTATTTGAAGTTAGCGGCACACAAGGCGATATTTCAGCACTGACTGGGTCTGGGATTCAAGTATTATTAAAAGGACCAGAACTAACGACTTTAAGAGAAGAAGCCACTGAAATTGCAAACATTTTATCATCTGTACCAGGCTTAAGAGATATTGACCCTGGATTCGGTAGAGAATCAAGAGAAATTAAAATCACAGTTGATAAAGATGAAGCAATTAAACACGCTATTACGGTTGGACAAGTCTTGGGTGTTGTTGCAGAATATCTATCAGGCCCTCAACGAGTCGCAACCGTAAGAATTGATTCAAATAGTTATCATGTTTACATTTATGAAGAAGGTGACACACCACGTGTGGATATTCCCGATATTGATGTCATTAGAAATCTTATTGTAGGAACAACTTTAGATCCAAATAACCCTCAACCAGTGTTATTAAGTGAAGTTGCATCTGTTGTTACACAACCTGGGTTTGCAACCATTAGACGTATTGATGGTTCTAGAGCGATCACAATTAACGCTGAAATTGAAAGAGGATTTAATGCTACTTTAGTTGCACAAGATGTAGAAGCTGCAATTGCAGCTTATAACGCACCTAGTGGCTATGATTATCAAATATTAGGTGAAAGTGAAGAAACACTTTCTGCATTAAATACCCTTATATTAGCTGGTGGTTTAGCTATATTAATTGTTTATATGATTATGTCTAGTCAGTTCCAATCTTTAACGTATCCGTTTATTATCATGATTACGATACCATTAGCCTTTACAGGTGGATTTATGATTTTATATCTATTTGGTATGCCGGTCAGCATTGTCGCTGTGATTGGTCTTATTATCTTAAGTGGTGTCGTTGTAAATAATGGAATTGTGCTAGTGGATTATATTAATCAATTACGTGAATCAGGACTAGAATTAACTGAGGCTATAGTAGAGGCAGGAAAAGTTAGATTACGTCCAATATTTATGACAGCACTAACTACCATATTAGCTCTACTAGGAATTGCGATTGGTATTGGAGAAGGCTCAGAACTTATTCAACCGATTGGGTTAACGGCCATTGGAGGATTAATCTATGCAACCTTCCTAACAGTATTTATCGTACCTATAATGTATTTTATTGTTACTAAACATGGTCGATATATATTTGGTGGATTATTCGCATTTATAGCACTTGCAACGGCAATCATTTATGCGGTGTTCTTCTCACAAGCAATCTTTTCAATCATAGCTAGTATCGCATTTGTTGGAATTATTTTACTCACTATTTTCTACCCTAAAACTCAAAACCAAGCAACAATAAATCAAAGTTTTGATAAGACCATAGAAGAGGTATTAAAATAATGACTGCTAAAAAAGAAGTTATTTTATACAAAGTCTTAGACTTTCTATCAAAAGAATCGGACCAACAACTCACTTTATCTAACATTGCAAATGCGCTGGATATGGGTAAAAGCACCTTATATGAATATTTTTCGAGTAAAGATGAAATGATTAAAGAAGCAATTTTATTACTTATTGAAGATAACAAAAATTATTTGCTTAATACAAATGATATTGAGGGAACCTCTTTTAAGGAAGCCTTTCATATACACATGAACAAATCATTTCATTTGGCTAAAAAAAACCAAATGATGCAAAATATTGCAGATAGTGTGGATTATGTTTCAATCCCCAAAAATATGAAAGAAGAAATCATGTGCAAAGTACAAGAAATGTACGGTGTATCGAAATCATTTTTCTTATCGATTATTCAAAAAGGTGTTGATGAAGGTATTATTACTCAAAGTCAACAGAATGTACGTGCTATGACCATCGAATCATTGTTTTTGGGAAGCTTTCTTACGGTATCTAACACTAAGAGGCCTTTTGATGAGTCTGAATTTATTGAAGACTTATACAATAGTTTATTAATATTACTTAATAATTAAAAAGGGTGCCTAATGGCAACCCTTTTTTACTGCGTAGTAATGAGCAGTTTGCTTTTGATAATAAGCGCAGTGATAAGTACTTTCATCTTCAAATAATACAGTATGTTTATAAAGTTTATCAATCGGAATTCCATAGGTATTAAGTAATTTTTCAAAACAATAGGCTTTAGCCTCTTTATCTAAGACTAAATCGAAATAACACTTTGGTTTTACTTTAGCACGCAAAAGATAAGTGATCTTTAATTGAATTAGTACGGATTCATTTATGCCTTCATTTTGTAAGAATCGACTTAACACATGATAAATCTGATCGATTTGGTAACGAACGAATGGCACGTTATTTGTTTTCATATAGATATATAATTGATAAAAAAAGTCGAAGGGTGAAAAATGTTCTTTAATTATTTCAAATAATAAGTCGTTAAAAAAGCCTTTATTATGAAAAATGTTTAGTGTTTTTTCAACCTGTTTAATTATTTCTTTATCACGGGCACTTAAAACATCGTTTGACTTGATTTCATAGGGTGCATCATTATCATAAAGATAGCCATACAAAGCGGCCTGATTTCTTATTTTAGTACCCCTTAACATCTTTAAAAACCCTAGCTGTAATTCTTTTGCACCAAGTAAGTAAACCGTATTAAATGTATTTTTAAATGAGATTAAATCTTCTTTTGGTAAACCAGCTATTAAATCAAGGTGTAAATCAATTACATCTTGATCCTGGATTTTATTTATATTAGAAAAGAGTATTTCATTATTTTGGAACCGATCAACAAGTAAGTTTGTTTCTTCATTGGTTGACTGAATTCCAATTTCAAACCTAAATAAGCCTTTTGGTGCATGACTATGGATATAGTCTATTACTTTTGGATTTAGAACATCCCCAGTAATTTCAAACTGAAAGACGGTCCCTTCTATATGGTTTTTAATAATAAAATCAAGGATAGGGATAATATGCTTGCTTGCATTAAATGTTCTATCTAAAAACTTAAATGTTTTGGCCCCATTTTTAAGTAAATATAATATATCTCTTTTAACAGTTTCGATATCAAAAAAGCGCACCTTTTTTTCTAAAGATGATAAACAATAACTACACTTATAAGGACAGCCCCTACTGGTTTCAATATAGGCGATTTTATTTTTAATATGTGGAATATCTTCAGTAAAGTAATAGGGGCTATTCAAAGAAGATAAGTCCGCTATCTCTTTGATAGGATTATTAATAAATTCATTGTTCTCATAAGTAGAAACATTGTTTATTGTTTTAAGAGATGAGTTCAATTTTAGTGAAGTCAATATATCATTTATGATATGTTCACCTTCACCTTTTACAACGACATCAGCTTTAGTAGTATCTAAAAAATAAAGAGGATCATAACTAACTTCAGGACCACCTAAAACAACTTTTATATTAGTAGATTCTTTTATTAATTTAGTTAGATTAGTTACCATATCTACGTTCCAGATGTAAGTACTAAAACCAACAATAGAAGGATTTAATTCTTTAATAGATGTGTATATAGTATCAATGGAATCCTTAATTGTAAAATCCAATATATCAATATCAAAAAGACTATTTGCTTTTAACAAGCGAACAGCATTATTAGTATGGATATATTTAGCGTTTATCGCAATAAATAAAGCATCCATTTTTTCACATCCTTTAGCAGTATAATTGTATCACAAAGTACGTGTATATGTTAAAATTAAATCGGTGGTGATTCCATGAAAACATTTAAGTTGCATACAGAGTATGAACCAAAAGGTGACCAAAAAGCAGCGATTAAAAAAATTGTTGAAAACATTCAAAATGGTGAAAAAGAGCAAGTTTTACTTGGAGCAACTGGGACAGGTAAAACCTTTACTATGAGTAATGTCATTGAAGGTATTAATAAACCTATTTTGGTACTTGCACATAATAAAACTCTAGCAGGACAACTCTATTCTGAATTTAAAGAGTTTTTTCCTGAAAATAGAGTTGAATATTTTATTTCTTATTATGATTATTATCAACCTGAGGCCTATGTACCAAGTAGAGATTTATATATTGAAAAAGACTCTTCAATCAACGATGAAATTGATGAAATGCGCCATAGCGCTACCGCGTCACTTCTTGAAAGAAAAGATGTTATTGTTGTAGCAAGTGTTTCATGTATTTATGGGATTGGAGACCCTGAAGATTATAAAAACGCCACCTTAACCTTAAGACAAGGGGATAAATTTGACCGTGATGTATTATTAAATAAACTAGTTGATATGCTTTTTACACGTAATCAAATTGATTTTGGAAGAGGGACCTTTAGAGTAAAAGGAGATATTGTTGAAATATTACCAACCTACCAAAAGGATCAAGCCATAAGAATCGAATTTTTTGATGATGAAATCGAACGAATTCGCTCTTTTGATATCGTTACGGGAGAAATTATCCAAGAGTATTCTGTCATTACCCTTTTTCCTGCAACGCAGTTTGTTACAAACAAAGATAAAATTGAAACAGCAATCAAACGTATAGAAGACGAGTTAAGCGAACGCCTTGAATATTTTAAAGAAAACGGTCAAATTGTTGAGGCCGAAAGATTAAAACAACGTACTAATTATGATGTAGAACTATTAAAAGAGATCGGAAGTTGTAAAGGTGTAGAAAACTATTCAAGGCATTTATCATTAAGAAATGCCGGTGAGACCCCTTCAACTTTAATGGATTTTTTTGGGAATGATTATTTACTTATTGTGGATGAATCACATGTGACATTACCGCAAGTAAGAGGCATGTTTAACGGAGATAAAGCGCGTAAGCAAACACTAGTTGATTATGGATTCCGTTTACCTAGTGCATTAGATAATAGACCTTTAAACTTTGATGAATTTAAAGAAAAAATTCAACAAGTAGTCTATGTTAGCGCAACACCGGGTGATTATGAGATGGCGCAAACCCCACACATTGTTGAACAAATTATAAGACCAACTGGCCTACTTGACCCGGTAGTTCAAATTAGACCTAAAGAAAACCAAATTGATGATATCGTCACCGAAATATATAAACGTAATCAAAAGAATCAACGTACATTAATTACAACACTTACTATAAAAATGAGTGAAGATTTAACTAGTTACTTAAAAGAGTTAGGCATAAAAGTTGCTTACTTACATTCAGAGATAAAATCACTTGAACGTATTGAGATTATTAGAGACTTACGTTTAGGTGTTTATGATGTGTTAGTTGGAATCAATCTTTTACGAGAAGGTCTAGATTTACCAGAAGTTTCTTTTATTGCTATACTTGATGCAGATAAGGAAGGCTTTTTACGCTCTGCACGTAGTTTAATTCAAACTATTGGTCGAGCAGCTAGAAACAGTGAAGGACTTGTTGCACTCTATGCAGATAAAATTACTGATTCAATGCAAATAGCCATTGATGAAACGAATAGACGTAGAACGATCCAACAAGCCCACAATGAAAAATTCAACATTACGCCTACGACTATCCAAAAATCAATTAGAGATTCTATACGTGTTAAGTTAGAAGCTGTCGATGATAAAGAAGCACGAAAACTATCTGAAATGAGCAGGCAAGAAAAAGAAGATTTAATTGATGATTTAACTAAAGATATGCGTAAGGCTGCACGAGATTTAGATTTTGAAAAAGCCGCAGAACTACGCGATATAATACTAGAACTAAGAGCTTCCGTTTAGGAAGCTTTTTTATTATGACAAATGCGTCATAAGTGTACATTGACATTTAGTGACACGACTGTCATAATTTAAGTAAAGGAGGATGGTTATGCCAAAAGAAACCTTTAACAATTTAAAAAATGAAAAAAAAGAACGAATTAAAAAAGGACTTATTGATGTTTTTGGAAGCCTAGGTTATGATCAAACAACCGTTTCAACAATCATTAAAGCATGTGATATTCCTCGTGGGAGCTTTTACCAATATTTTGAAGATAAGTATGACGCATTCTATTATATTATTTTGGAAATTCAAAGTGAAAAAATGAAATATCTAGAGCTACTTACATCCAAAATAGGTCAAATACCTTTCCTAGATTTGTATGTAGACTTATTCGATCAAGGTATTGAATTTGCATTTAAGCATCCTGATGCGTTCAAAATCGGACAAATTTTATATAAATCACATAGTTACGAAATGGAACGATTATGGGCTTCATTTGAAGATTTAGCGATGAATTATTATTGCGAACTATTAAAGATAGATCAAAAAGCAGGGAATATCCGAAAAGATGTAAATATTGAAATGGTCGCACGTATTTTGTATAGGTTAAACTCAGTTGATATTGTTGAAGAATTTATTAAAGGAAAAGACAAAGAAGCACTACTTAAAATAGCAGTAGATTCAGTTAAAATTTTAAAAGACGGAATAAAGGAGTTAAATAATGAAAAAGAAAGTATTTGAAGTAAAGGATTTAAGATTTAAGTACAGCAAAAGCAACGTAGAAGCAGTAAAAGGAATTAGCTTTGATGTTTTAGAAGGAGAAATATTTGGATTACTAGGCCCAAGTGGTGCAGGTAAAAGCACGACACAAAAAATTATGACTAAATTATTTAAAAACTATGAAGGTCAAATTTTATATTTAGGTGAAGATTTAAAATCTTATAATAATAGTTATTATGAAGATTTGGGGGTTGGATTTGAGCTCCCTGTACATTTTTCTAAGTTAACAGGTTATGAGAATATGAAATTCTTTAGCCAACTTTATCAAAAACAACACGATATCGATGAATTATTAAAAGCAGTAGGTCTTTATGAAGATAAAGATCGCATGGTTGCAGAATATAGTAAAGGCATGAAAATGCGTCTTAATTTTGTAAGAGCCTTACTTAATGATCCTAAAGTATTATTCTTAGATGAAGTAACTAATGGATTAGACCCTAAAAATGCACGAATTATCAAAGACTTAATCCGTGAATTCAAGCAAAAAGGTGGTACGGTATTTTTAACAACCCATTTAATGAATGATGTTGAAGAGTTATGTGATAAAGTGGCATTTATTAGACACGGTGAAATTGTAGAAATATCAACACCTAGAGAGTTAAAAATTAAACACGGCACCAGAGAAGTTAGGGTAGAATACTATAATAATGGCCAAACAAAACTAGAAGTGTTTGAACTTGATCAAATTGGTGAAAACACATCATTCTTAGCACTCCTTAAAAACAAAACCATTGAGACTATTCATAGCGGTGAAACAACACTAGATGACATATTTATTAAAGTTACTGGAGAAACCGTAAATGAATAATTTCTTACTATTATTTAAAGGAGAAATGCTGAGATTAGTTAAGTACAAGATTTTACAGATTAGTTTTGCAGTAACCGTTTTATGGGTATTAGTTATATATTTAATAGGTAAAGAAAACGCAGCTACATTTATTCCTGTATTTATCTTTACAGATGCAGCACTGATGACGGTTTTATTAGTTGGGGCTAGTTTGTTCTATGAACGCCAAGAGAATACGTTAAAAACCTTAATGATAACCCCATCAGGTTATCACGCAATCTTATTAAGTAAGATCGTAAGTGCGATTTATTTAGCCCTACAAAGTACAGTACTCATTGCACTATTTTCATATTTTGTGTTCGGAGTAGAAATTAAACTATTATTACTATTTATCTTTATCGCGCTCATTGCTTTTGTTCATACTGCAATTGGATATACATTCACAATCTATTCAAGGGATTTTAATGGACTTATCGCCAGTGTTGGTGGGTATATGATAGTATTCGCGATACCGAGTATATTTTCTGCATTTGGTATTATACCTGATAGTTGGGATTTCATATTACTCATATCACCTACCCATGTATCGCTTAAGTTAATTGAATATACATTTAATGGAGATGTTGCGTTATGGGTAATTATTGGGGGAATTATTTATCTACTTGGATTAACAGTTGTTTTGTTAAAATATATTGTTGCGCCAAAATACGCTGAAATGGCGGTGAGAGAATAATGCGTAAATATATAAAGATGCTATCGTTTGAGTTTAAAAACATTTCAAGAGATAAAATTACAGTCGTAATGTTAGTTTATCCGTTGCTTGTTATTGCGATGGGTGCTTATATTATGCCATTATTGTTAACTGAGTTTGGTGGAGATACACCTGGTACACAAATTGCAGGGCTTGTCATGATAATTATATTTGCTGCACTTGGCCCATTTATAACAGCGGCTTTACTAGGATTTAATTTACTTGATAACCGAGATGATAACACGTTAGACACGATTAGAGTCACACCGATATCACTAAAAGGTTATATAACATTTAAAGCAGTTTATGCCTATATATTAAGTGTAAATGCATCATTTTGGATTATATTTGCTACTAAACATTTGAGTGGGGATGCTTATACATTCATGGGTGTTGATTTATTTAAAGATTTTACTTTAGGACTTATTATAGTTTATTCGTTTATTGCTGGGTTATTCACGCCGTTATTTGGGTTATTCCTTTCTGCGGTAGCAAAAAACAAAATTGAGGGTTTTGCGTATATGAAAACCTCTGGTATGATCGCTTTACTTCCAGCACTTGTTGTTATTAATACCATGCAAGATTGGAAGCAATACTTCTTAGGGTTAACACCAATATTTTGGCCAGTTAAAGGGTTAATGACTGGAGCTTCCTTACTAGATCATAGTCACAATTTACCTACATGGGGCTATTTTATCATTGGAGTCATTTATATGGGTGTGTTAATTGTTACTGCATACAAAGTATTTGAACGTAAGATTCAAAATTAAAGCAACTCATTCCTGAGTTGCTTTTTCTTTGCGTATTTTTCTTAACTGATAACTTGTATAAAAAACTACAATAAATACAGCGCTCCAATTTATGAAAACAATGCCCCACCATACACCATAAATACCCCAACCAAGCAATGTTCCTAATGTATAAAAAATTACAATTGGGAAGATTTGTCTATATAAACCTAAGTAAATAGCAAAGCCTGGTTTTTTGATACCTTGTAAAACCGAAATGCTAATATTGATAAAGACATAAGTTGTAAAAGCGAGTGTTTCTATACGTAAATAAGTTGTCCCAGCAGATACCACCGACGGATTACTATCAAATAAACTAATAAGATAAGGGGCAAACGGGAAAATAATAACTGCCCCTATAAGCATTATCGTAACACCGTATAGCGTTGTTTTTTTACGAGCTTCATCAATACGATCAAACTGATTCGCCCCAAAATTTTGTCCAACTATACTAAGTGCTGCGACATTTAATCCAATGGTTGGGATTAAAGCTAACTGTTCGATTCTTAAAGACACCCCATAAGCCGCTACGGTTTCAGACCCTCCATATAATAAAACAAAGTAGTTAATTATGAAAATGCCAATAGCAATCGTTGCAGTACTCATTGTAGAAGGAATTCCTTGTTTTAATATATCCATTATAGTCAAAAGCTTAACTTTGACTTTTTTTAAACGACTAAAATCAAACTCACTTGATCTTATTATATAATAGCCTAAATATAACACACCACCTGCTTGTACGATAATCGTCGCAATTGCGATACCAATGACACCAAACGACGGAACAATCCAAAATCCAAATATGAGTAAAGGATTTAAAACAATATTCGCAAAGAATCCAAAGATTAAGTAGTTTCTAAAAGGTTTTGAGTTCCCTTGCGCATAGAGCAACCCATTTAATATAAAGTTAAACATAAAGAATATAAACCCATTTAAAATCATACTTGTATAATTGACGCCTATAGATAAACTATCGCCTTCTGCACCTGTCAAACTAAATAGAAACCCCGTAATAGAACGACTGAAAAATGCAATAAAGATACTAATTAAGACCGCCATCCCTAAAGCATGAGTTAACAGTTGGTGGAATTCATTTTTATCTTTTTTACCTAGTGCAATAGAAGTTAATGCACTCGTTGCATTACCAATACCTGAGGAAATAGATAATACTAAAAAGAAAATCGGGAACGACAAAGCTAAACCTGCTAAAGCATCAGTCCCTACTCTACCAGCATAAATACTATCTACAACATTAAACAAAGTGTTGAATAAAAAACCGATTGCAGCAGGGGCTGCAATAGCTTTGATATGATCACTTATTGACCCTTTTGTTAAATCGCTCGATACAAACGCACGTTGACTCATACCTATCACATCTTTCAATTTAGGAACATATCTTTATTATAAACCGCACAATTTAAAGCACAACTAAATATGCACATCTAAAATATTCGGAATAAAAGTAATGTACCAACTAAATAAAATTAATTAAATTAACTATAAAATTAATTAAATTAAAAAAAAAATTAAAAAAATTAATTTTAGTGTTGACATTCATAAAAACATGGTTTAAAATGAGGTTGTAATTAAGAAAATTAACCAACAAATTAATTATTCTTATAAATAACTTAATTAAATCAATTAAAAAAGGAGGAAAAACACATGAATGAAATGTTTGGAACATTATTTAATCAATTTGTACAATCTGAAAAAGAATCATTACGTAAAGAAGAAAAACAAAATTTAAGAAAATAATCAACACTATATACTTCGTGTTTGATTGGAAAGGAGTATTTATGTCTAAAGTTTATTACGGTTACTTTTCAAACGGATTTATCCAAGCCGCACCAGTGGCATTAAAACAAGATCAAACACAGCCATCTAAAAAATCAAAAAGATATTAACATTTAGCGGTGGCTGTGAATAGGAGGGAAATTATGAAAAAAACCAACCCCTTAAAAAGACTGCCTGTAGATAATAAAAGAAATACTTATACTGCTAAATGTCTTACTTTAATGATTAATCGTTAATTAAAAATAATAAAAGGAGCGATTACTGATGGAAAATGTATATCAAATGATTGTTAATCATATAGGATATAAAAACACACTAGAAGTAACACTTAAAAAACAAGAACAAGAAGTTACACACAAACCATCTTATTGTAAATAAAAAATATAAAATATAAAGGAGAAATTACAATGAACAACAAGCGTGAGAAACTAGATATTTTAGATTTACTAGACAAAAAAGAAATTACATTAGAAGAAGCACAAAAACGATTAGAAGCATTAAAAGAAGCAGAAAAGGAAGCGGCATCACCTGCTAAGTTAGGTCAATCTAGCAAAAAATCAATCAAAATTCAAGTAAATAGTTCTGATGGGGATATCGTAAATATTCAAGTACCTGTTAATTTCGCAAGACTTATCTTAAAAGGCGGAAAGAAAATGAATTTTAATACTAAACTTAATGAATTTGATATTGATTTTGAAGAAGTATTTAATATGATTGATCAAGGTGAATTAGGAGAACTAATTAATATCGAAAGTGCAGATGGGGACACTGTAAGAATCGCAGTAGAATAAGAAACCAATTAATTTGGTTTCTTTTTTTATAACTCACCTGGCGTTTAGTTGTAAAATCGTTTTTATGGTATAATGAAGTATACTTATTTTTTTTGGAGGCATTATGAAATCGATTCGTGAATTATACAAAATCGGACGTGGCCCTTCTAGCTCACATACCATGGGTCCGGAAAAAGCGTGCAAGTTGTTTAAAGCGCGTTACGAAGCCGATCACTATCGCGTGATTTTATATGGTTCTTTAAGCTTAACCGGGAAAGGGCATTTGACCGATAAAGTCATCAAAGAAACCTTAGAAAATGTCGATGTGATATTTAGCAGTGAGTTTATTGAAGAACATCCTAATACAATGGATATAATTGGATATAATGGTCAAACTGAAGTTGCACGATCACGTGTTTACAGTATTGGTGGTGGAACTATTCGATTTGAAGGCGACATCTATGAAGAATCGCCTCATGTTTATCCGCATCAAAGTTTTAAAGAAATAAAAACATACTGTGAAAATGAAAACATTCGCTTGTATGAATATGTTGAGCGTTTTGAAGACCAAGATATTTATACTTTTTTAGCGGAAATTTGGGAAGCAATGAAAGCATCAATTGAAAATGGGCTTTCTCAGGTCGGTACATTACCGGGAGATCTTAAAGTAGAAAGAAAAGCCCGACATCTATATGTTAATCCCATGAAAAATGAACCATCAGAAATATATGAAAATCGCATGGTTGCAGCGTTTGCGTTTGCAGTGAATGAAACAAACGCGAGTGGTGGTACAGTTGTTACTGCACCTACTTGTGGGGCAAGCGGAACAGTACCTGCGGTTTTAAAATATATGCAAATCCGACATAAGTTTAAAGATAAAGCAGTACTAAGAGCACTTGCTACTGCGGGTATTATCGGAAATGTAATCAAACACAATGCCTCAATTAGCGGTGCTGAGGCAGGGTGTCAAGCAGAAGTAGGAAGTGCATGTAGCATGGCTGCAGCTGCACATGCAGACTTATTCAAGCTCAAGCTTGACCAAATAGAGTATGCAGCTGAAATTGCATTAGAACATCATTTAGGACTAACTTGTGATCCTGTTTTAGGGTATGTTCAAATCCCTTGTATCGAAAGAAATGCTGTTGCAGCACTTCGTGCTATTGATGCATGTGGGCTTGCTTATTTTTTAAGTGATTCACGTAAAATAGATTTCGATACTGTGGTTGAGACCATGTTTGAAACAGGCAAAGATATGCCACCGAATTACCGTGAAACTAGTTGTGGTGGACTTGCTAAAAAATATAAATTTAATTAGACAAAAGAAGGTGAACATATGGTTGATAAAAATGCATACTATGAAGTTGAATTTACCGATTTAACACATGATGCAATGGGAGTATGTAAGGTTGATGGGTATCCAATATTCGTTAAAGATGCATTAAAGGGTGAAAAAGCACTAATCAAAGTGATTAAAATGAATAAAAACTTTGGTTTTGGTCGACTTGTTGATATTCGCCAAGAATCACCTTTTAGAAAGTTACCAATATGTGAACATTATCAAGTATGTGGTGGATGTAATACCATGCATATGAATTATCAAACACAATTAGATTTTAAAAAGTATCGTACAGCTGAAACTTTAAAAAAATTAGGACATATTGAAACAACTGTCCACGATACTGTAGGTATGAGTAATCCTTATTATTACCGTAATAAAGCGATCATTCCTTTTGCAGTTAAAAACGGAAAAATCGTTGCAGGATTATACAAACAACGTTCACATGATATTGTAAATATTAAAAGATGTCATGTGTTTCCAAAAATTGTCTCTGATATGGTAAGGTTCCTAAAAGCTTTATTTACTGAGTTTGAAATACCAATTTATGATGAACTTATTCATGAAGGATTTTTACGTGCAGTTATGTTTAGACATAGTTTCACAAAAGATGAATATTCTATGACATTCATCACAACTTCAGCAAAATTCCCTCAAAAGGATGAAATATTAAGAGCCATTAATAGTAAATATCCTATGGTCATTTCAATCATGCAAAATATTAACTCAGAGCAAACTAATGTCTTATTAGGAGATAAAAGTAAAGTACTTTATGGGAAAGATTTACTAGAGGACGAATTACTCGGACTCAAGTTTGAGATTTCACATAAATCGTTTTATCAAATTAATCCCCAACAAACAGCGCTTTTATACGAAAAAGCGATTGAATACGCAAAACTTAAATCAACCGACACGATTGTGGATGCTTACTGCGGAATAGGAACCATTGGATTGACGGCAGCTAAATATGTTAAAGAAGTTATTGGGATGGATACAATTAAAGATGCCATCAAAAATGCCCAACAAAATGCCAAAAATAATAACATTAAAAATGCTAAATATATGGTAGGTGCTGCAGAAGATATTCTTCCAACGCTTACAGATAAAAAAATTGATGTATTATTTATCGATCCACCTAGAAAAGGCTGTGAGCGTAAGTTTTTAGAAGCTATCATTAAAATGAAAATACCACGGGTGGTTTATATTTCTTGTAATGTTTCTACTTTAGCCCGCGATTTAAACTTCCTACAAGCTAATCGTTATCAAGTTAAGGAAGTTACACCATTTGACATGTTTCCACAGACATCTCATATTGAAAGTGTCACCATGTTAGAATTTAAATAAACAAGATGTACTTTTAGTCTTGTTTTTTTAATGATTAGTTCGATTGATAATATTACAAAATGACGCCTTGAATATAATGAAATAAAAAAGTAAAATAATGAATGAGAATGAACGTGTATAAATAAAAGAATATAAGTATATAGTTAAGGAGGATTAAACATGCAAAGACATGAGAGTCGCGAAACAATAATATTGAATACATTCAAGAAGTATGAAAAAAATAAGCTGATTAAGCATATGTTAATATCAGCACAAAGTTTAGAGGGGGACTTTAAATTTGATTATAATTATGGTGTTAAAGATGAAGATGGGACACCAGTTAATCAACAAACGCCTTTTATGATTGCAAGTGTCACAAAACTCTTTATAGCAACAACCATATTAAAACTACATGAGTTAAAGCAATTAAATATTAACGATTTAATTACTAAATATCTAGAAGATGACTTAATTGAGGGGATTCATGTTTACCAAGGGAAATCTAATCATAAAGCGATTTCTATCAAGCATCTCTTATCACACACATCTGGAATCTTAGATTATATCGAGATTAAAGATATCAATAAAAAAACTATTTTTGATCGTGTAATAAATGATGGAGATACAGTTTTTAATATACCGGAAATGCTTTCTATTGTTAAAAAAGCACAGGGTGCTTATTTTAATGTTCAGTCTTTTGAAGACAAAAAAATTAAAGCACGCTATTCAGATACAAATTTTCAACTTTTAAGAGCTATTATTGAAAAAGTAACTGGAACTGAATGTGACAATGCGCTTCATCAATATATATTTTCACCACTGGGTATGAAAGATACATTTTTACCTAGTGATGAATTAAAGAATCCATATATAGATGTCGCAAAACTATGGGTAATGGAAGATTCGCTAAATCGCCCTTTAGCCCTTCGTTCATTTGGCGATTACTATAGTACTAAAAACGATTTATTTGTCTTTATGAGAGGATTAATCAAGTTAAAAGTGTTTAAAAATCAATCGACACTTGATTTAATGATGAATGATTTTAATACATTTGGTTTAAGTTTTAGCCCCGTCGCGCCTGCTTGGCCAATTGCATATAGTATGGGAATGATGAAATTTACGATGCCTTTATTATTTTCTAAATTTAAACGCATGCCAACTGTTTATGGTCATACCGGTGTTGGTTCTGCCTTTTTGTTTTACTCACCAAAGTTAGATCTTATGCTTTGCGGGACAGTAGGCCAAGTTAGATATACTGCTTTACCTTTTCAAGTATTGCCAAAATTGTTAATTCAACTTGATAAACTAAGTGTTTAATGTATTTATTTAGTCGTAATGTTGGAAAGAGATAGAAAAATGTCTCTTTCTTTTTTATAATGAAGTTGTGGTTAAAGAAGGAGTGAAGTTATGCCAACAATAAAAGTCAATGATGTAAATCTATTTTATGAGATAAAAGGAAATGAAAACGCTAAAGAAACAATTGTATTTTTAAACGGGGTTATGGCCACTACGAATAGTTGGGCATTTCAAGTTAAAGCCTTAGAAAAATTAGGAATGAGAATTTTACTACATGATTTTAGAGGTCAACTTAAATCAGATAAACCAAAAGGTGTTTATTCATTTAAACAACATGCGCTGGATGTAATTGGTTTATTAGAGGCTCTTGATATAAAAAATGCTCATTTCATTGGAACCTCTTATGGTGGTGAAGTAGGTCTTTATTTAGCTGTTTCCCATAAAAAGTATGTAAAGAGTTTATCCGTTATTAACTCAGTAAGCGAACTAAATGAAGTGTTAACTTATTTTGTACTTAGTTGGCGTGATTTAGCACTAAAAAAAGATGGTGAAAAATTCTTTTGGTCCATGATGCCTTCCATCTATCACTCAGATTTTATAAAAGAAAATAAGACCATGCTAAAAGAACGTGCTAAAAGTATGAATGATATCGGTCCTTCTTATTTTGATGGGCAAATTGCCTTGTATGATACATTTTTAAATGATTTAAATTTAACCAAAGAACTTAAAAATATAGAGTGTCCTGTTTTAATTGTTTGTGGAGAAAACGATATTCTTAAACCAAGAAAATTTTCTGATATCATCCAAAAAGAAGTTAAGCATGCCGAATATGCGCTTATTCCAAATTGCGCACATGTAACAATTTTTGAAAAACCAGATGTACTCAACTCATTACTTTTAGGATTTATTATTAAAAATTATTAAGTTTTATTAAATTCATAGCATTTTACTACTTACTTTATAATAGTAGGTATATAATGGGATTAAAGATTAATTAAGGGAGGACTCTATATGAAAGAAGTTACACATAAAAGTTTACGCAAGTTTAATTTGATTATGGGTGGATTTCACCTAGTACAAGGAATTTTGATGTTATTCTTAATTCCAGCAGTCATTGAGAATATCGCTCAATTTCAACCAACAATCATTCAGTATTTTCTGGATTTTGATCCAGTAACACAAAGTTTATTTTCTAATCAACGTGAGTTATTTCAATTACCATTTGCAGTATTTGTAGCATTATTTTTATTACTATCAGCTGCAGCACACGCAATTATTTCAATACCGAAAAGAACTAACGCCATCTATAACCGTGATTTAGATAACGGCGTTAATAGATTTAGATGGTTTGAGTATGCGCTTAGCTCATCGATTATGATTGTTTTAATCGCTACGTTATTTGGTGTATATGATATTGCGACTTTACTTCTTATTTTTATTGTGAATGCAAGCATGAACTTATTTGGATTAGATATGGAATTACTTAATGCAGGTAAAGATAAAGAAAAAGTTAATTGGGGACCATTTATTTGGGGTTCAATTGCTGGCTTAGCGCCTTGGATTGCAATATTTATTTATATGGGTGGTATAAGTGATTTAAGTTTAGTGCCTTGGTTTGTATGGGCGATTGTCGGTACTTATTTTGTCGCATTCAATACATTCCCAATAAATATGGTTTTACAATATTTAAAAATAGGGAAATGGAAAAATTATATTTATGGTGAGCGTGTTTATATTGTACTGAGTTTAGTGGCTAAGTCATTTTTAGCTTGGTTGGTATTATTTGGTGCAATGCAACCATAAAAGATTGCATATAACGAAACTACTGCTATAATAGTTATGATGGCGATGGTGTTCGCCGATAACCGCGATTGCTGATGACACCTACCGATGCTTTTTGCATGGGTAGGTTTTTTTATTGAAAGGATGATGTTTATGATGCTTAGTTTAGCGTATATTATTATATTTGGAATGAGTGGCTATATTGTATTTAAAAAAATAAAGTTGCCAGGCGCGATTGGGATGTTAATTGCTGGGGTTATAATTGGACCTTATGGATTAAACTTATTAGATGATTCAATCTTACTTATTTCACTTGATCTTAGAAAGATTGCTTTAATCGTCATCTTAATAAGAGCAGGATTAGGCATTGATAGAAAATCATTACAAGCAGTTGGAAAACAGTCGGTATCATTAAGTATCATCCCGGTCTTAATAGAGGGGTTTACCATTGTTTTACTCGCTGTGTTATTGCTAGACTTTAGATTTATTGAAGCAGGGTTATTAGGATTTATCATTGCAGCAGTATCACCTGCAATTGTTGTACCTAGTATGCTTAAATTAATTAAAGAAAAAATTGGTATGCAAAAGAATATTCCAGTCCTAGTATTAGCTAGTGTAAGTATTGATGATGTCATCGCAATTACGATTTTTTCGACATTTTTAAGTATGTACTTAGCCACCCAAGTTAATGTGTTCACACAAATCTTATGGATTCCTATCTCTATAGGGTTAGGAATTATTGTCGGATTAATTGTTGGATTTGGCTTAATATGGTTATTTAACAAATTTCATATTAGAGATACTAAAAAAGTACTTTTACTCATTTCTATAGGTATTATGATGATGAGTTTTGCAGAACTTATAGAAGATTATATTTTAATCGCTTCTTTACTAGGCGTAATGACAATGGGTATTGTGATTGTAGAACGTAAAATAGTGTTGGCAGAACGTCTTGCGGTTAAGTTTAATAAAGTATGGGTATTTGTTGAGTTAACCTTATTTGTTTTAGTAGGAGCTGCAGTCAATATCCAAGTAGCCTTTAATACAGGATTGATAGGTATTTTTATTATTTTAGCGGGACTTTTTATGCGTTCTTTAGGCGTTTTGATTGCTACATTAATGAGCGACTTCTCACTAAAAGAGCGATTGTTTTTGGTTGTATCATTTTTGCCAAAAGCAACCGTTCAAGCCGCAATAGGGGGAATTCCACTAGCTTTAGGTGTGGCTAATGGTGAAATAATTTTAGCATTAGCTGTATTATCAATAATCATTTCAGCACCAATTGGTGCAATTGGTATTGATACATTATCAAAACCATTATTAAAAGAGACTGTTTAACCGCTATTCTAAGTCGGTTACATATTGTTTGTTACATACGTTTATGGTACACTTAAAGTACTTAATATAAGGGAGCGATCATTGTGGGTAAAAAGCGATCATTGTTTATTAGAGTGTTATTTAAAATCGTTTTTAAAGTACTCTTCGTATTCGTATTGTTCTTATCATTAACCTTAGCGTTTTTAACGATTATAGAATATCGTCCAGACGATATTGAAATAATAGATATTGAAAACCCTGTAAGCTCTCAGGTTATAATTGGTGAAGCATTAACGTTAATGACATTTAACATTGGCTATGCAGGATTGGGGAAAAATGAAGATTTTATTCTTGATGGCGGGGAAAAGTCTAGAACTGAGTCACTTGAAGTCGTTGAAGGTTATATGGATGGAATCTTGAACTTGTTAACTGAATACACTGCTGATTTTTATCTTATACAAGAAGTCGATTTGAAAGCTAGAAGAAGTTATAATATGAATCAAGTCGAAGTTATAAATGACCACTTAGACAATGCATTTTCATCAGTCTTTGCCTATAACTTTAAGGCTGTGTTTGTGCCGTTTCCCATTTCTTTAACGGAATATATTGGACCTGTAGAAAGTGGTTTATTAACGTTATCTAATAAAGAAATAACACATGCAGAACGCCAACAATTTCCAGGTAGTTTCGCCTGGCCTGTGCGTATTGTCAATTTAAAACGCGCGATGCTTATTACCTACATTCCAATAGAAGGAACAGAGAAAGAACTTGTTATTGTTAACCTACATATGTCTGCATATGATGGGGATGGTTCGTTAAGAGCACAAGAAATGGCGCATTTAAAAACATTTATGGAAATAGAGTATGAAAAAGGCAATTATGTCATCATTGGTGGAGACTTTAACCAAACATTTCCATCTGTTGTGGATAATTATCCTTCAGAAGAGGATTTGTACGTAGCTTATCCGATTGAGGAGACTTGGTTACCAAGTGGGTTTACATTTGCGATTGATGAAACCTTACCAACTTGTCGCTTATTACATAGACCGTACAATCCAACCACACCGAATGATCCTAATGACCCAAATACACAGTATTACATTATAGATGGCTTTATTGTTTCTGATAATATTCTTATTGAACTAGTTTATACGGTAGATCATGGATTTGAATATAGCGATCATAACCCAGTTATGTTAACAGTTCGTTTATTACCTTAAAAAAGAAGGGATAATATGTTTAAAAAGAAAAAACGTTATGAACTTCAAAATGTTTACCGCATTAACCCAGAATCAAAAGCTTATATCATTGAGGTATCTTTAGATGATTATGAAGAACTTTTTAACGGCTGGGATGCCTCTATATTAAAACAAAAAGAGTTAGAACCAGAGTTAATGGATTATTTACTAAGTGCCTCATATGAAATCCCCTTTAAAAACCGAATAGAACTATGGTTTTTCTTACCTGAAGCTATGATAGATGAATCAAAAGAAGTGCTAAGTGTACAAGGCATTGTTAACAATTTTAAAATGAAACGTCATTTTATAGAATTATTGCTTCATAGAAACTACCGTAAAATATTTACCTATATTATTATTAGTGCTATATTCTTATTATTTGCCTATTCATTACCAAATGTGATTGAACTTAATGTTTTGTTCTCTATTCTAATGGAAGGTTTCTTTATTGGAGGTTGGGTACTTTTATGGGAAGCTTTTTCTTTGTTTTTCTTTACGAGTCATGACACTAGGTTAGATAAAAAACAGTATGTAAGGTTAATGAATTCAAAAATATACTTTAAAATAAAAAAATTGTAGAAAGAATTAGAGGTGTGTTATGGAAACCAATTTACAAAAGAATCAAGAAGTTCTTATAACGATTAAAAAAATAGGTATTAATGGAGAGGGAATCGGCTATTATAAGCGACAAGCAGTGTTTGTTGATGGAGTGTTCCCACCCGAAGAAGTTGTTGTAAAAATTACTTCATTACACCAAGGCTATGCAGTTGGTGATGTTATTCGCATTAAGAAGAAAGCATTTTACCGTGCACGAGCATTTTGTAAGCATTATGATACTTGTGGAGGCTGTCAACTTCAGCATATTCAATATGAAGAACAACTTCGTTTAAAAGAAGATTTATTAAAACAAGCATTTGAGCGCTATACGAATATCGATTTAGCTAAGGTTAAATTTTTATCCTATGGACCAATGATTAAATCAAGACACTACCGTCATAAAGCACAAATGCCGGTAAGAAATACAAGCGAAGGGTTAGTGACAGGACTTTACAAAAAAGGCTCAAATGATTTAGTTGATGTATTAGAATGTCCCGTGCAAGATCAAAGAATTAACGAAGTCAATCAAGCAGTATTAGAACTATGCGATAAGTATGAAATTTTTGCCTTCGATCCAAAAGAGATGCGAGGGATGTTACGTTATATTGTTACACGTGTAAGTTCACTTAATGGAGAAATTCAAGTGACACTTATTGTAACCATTTATAATCATGCACTTCAAAAACTTGCGAAAGATATTTTGGAGATTCCTGATGTTGTTAGTGTTGCCATTTCTAAAAATCATGACGCAAAAAATCATGAAATATTTGGTGAAACAATTGAACTACTTGCTGGTAAAGAAACAATTACTGAAGGTATTGGAAATACACGTTATGCATTAAATCCAAAAGCTTTTTTCCAATTAAACCCTGAAGAAGCAGAAAAAATGTATAACTATGTTAAATCACTATTCGATCATAAAATAGATAAAAAACTTGTAGATATTTATACGGGAAGTGGCTCAATGGCGCTTTATTTTGCAAACGCTTTTGAAACTGTTTATGGCATTGACATGAGTGAAGCTTCGATTAGAAGTGCTAATAATAATAAAAAAATAAACCAATCAAAAAATGTTGAATTTGTACAAGGCGATGCATTTACTGCCCTTAAAAAGATTTATAGTGAAGGCATTAATTTTGATGTAGCTGTATTTGATCCACCGCGTACAGGGTTAAATGACCAACTCATTGATTTGTTGCTTAGAAAACCTATTAAAAAACTCGTTTATGTTTCTTGTAATCCAAGTACACTTGCTAAAGATATTAAACAGTTAAGTAAAAAGTATAATGTGGTATCAGTAATGCCGTTTGATATGTTCCCACAAACCTCTCACGTTGAAAGTGTCACGTTGCTTTCGTTAAAAACCACTTAACAAAGCCATTCATATTATAGTAATAGCAGCATTTAACCTCTCAAATGAGGTTAAATGCTTCTTTTTTTACTTTTTGTGTAATGTGGAAACATCAGTTTTCTAAAAAATTATATCACTACAACCCGATATAACATCTTAGCTGTGCCGTCGGTTGTGTGATATGTTTCCACAACGATTGGTATCAGTTCAATAGTTTGACATATTGCACAATGATATAAAGACATATTGCACAATAAAAATAAGACGTATTGCACAATAAGATTGATGTTATGAAGCAATGATGATATACTTATATTGGGTGATACAATGGAGAAATATTATAAAAGGATTATGGACAAAGTATTGCAAGATGAACTTAGCGCATTCGGTGCGGTGTTGATTAACGGTCCTAAATGGTGTGGAAAAACAACTACAGCTAAACAGTATGTAAAAAGCATATTGAATATGCAAGACCCATCACAAAAATCTAACTATCTAAAAACTGCTAAAATTAATCCTCTTATTTTATTACAAGGTGAAAATCCTAGGTTGATTGATGAATGGCAACTTGCACCAGAACTCTGGGATGCTATTCGACATGATGTTGATGAAAAGCAAAAAGAGGGTTTATATATACTTACCGGATCATCCAAAGTGGATGAATCAAAAATCAGTCATTCAGGTGTTGGTAGAATTTCACGGATTTTGATGAGAACAATGTCTTTGTATGAATCTACAGATTCAAATGGAACTGTTAGTTTATCGGATTTATTTGATTCGAAGTCTTTTAACATGGCAAGATCAAATTTGTCTATCAATGATATATCCAGATTGATTGTTCGTGGAGGATGGCCAAACAGTATCGATAAGGACATAAAAGTTGCGATGAAGCAAGTTGCAGGCTATATCCAAACAATTGTTAAGACGGAAATAAAAACAATAGATGGTGTTGAAAGAGATGAAGCTAAAACATTAGCTGTACTTAAATCACTTGCTAGACATACAGCTACTCAAGCAACTGATGCTAAGATTGTAAGTGATGTTGAATCAAACCATTATTCCATACATAGAAACACATTAAGTGATTATTTGAAAGTATTAAGAGAGTTATATATTATTGAAGACTTACCAGCATGGAGTCCTAAACTTAGAAGTAAAACAACAATAAGGACCTCGAATACAAGACACTTCATTGATCCGGCTTTTGCAGCATCATTATTAGGTGCAACACCAGATGACTTGTTAAGAGATATAGAAACAATGGGTTTATTGTTTGAATCTCTAGTTATTAGAGACTTAAGAGTATATACGGATTATTTAGGTGGATATGTCTCGCATTATAGAGATAAATCAGGTCTTGAAGCGGACGCCATCATTCATCTCAATGATGGGAGATGGGCAGCTGTCGAAGTAAAACTCGGATCATATGATATTGATGAAGCAGCTAATCATTTGATTGAACTCGTTGATAAAGTTGATGTTAAAACAGGTAGTGGACCGATGTTTTTAATGGTAATAACAGGCACAGAATTCGGTTATCAGCGAGAAGATGGCGTTTATGTAGTTCCAATCGGATGTCTAAAGTATTAAAACAATGAAAACATAGCAATGAATCAGTATTGTTTATGAGGTGTTTAATGTGACAAATGGCAACAATAAGTGTTATTTTAGATAGGAAAGATATAGGTAATAAAGTTCGATGAATTTATGTCGATAAAGTGGACACGATAAGTTGGAATAAAGATTGAAAAAGTATTAAATAGGAGACTTTATGGAAAAATCAATTATCATTAATAGAAAAAAATCGGTTAGTATAAAAGCAACACTATTGTTGGTTTTTGCAATGGCATTATTCGGGTTCTATTTATACTTGTACTATGGTAGACCTGTATGGTTAACTTCGGAGATTCCATTCTTTTTAGTAGTTATCGCTTATTTGATTATGCCGATACTATTGTTTGCATTTATTTATTATTTTAGAAGCATCTTCAATCATAAACCTGTGTTAATCGTAAATGAAAATGGTATTCATGAACAAATGCGGTATCATTCACTAGGTATGATTAAGTGGACTGACATTGAGAAAATCTCAGTTCAACCGTACATGGATAAAACATACCTCATTCATGTTTACTTGATGAATCCAGACGTCTATCTACAAAAGAAACCTTTCTTTAAATTTAGAAGGTTTAACTACGGGCATGTGATAATTTCAACTTTGTATTTTAAAAAGGATTTTCAAAAGGTGATGGAAATCATTAATTATCATTTTGAAAAGAATCAGGTACCATACAATGAATGAATTAACTATATTCGATCATCTTGTCGATATTGACGAAAGAGAAAAGAATGCAATTAGAGGTACTTTAAGATGCTCTTGTGGAAATGATTATTTTAAGATTTATTATTATGGTAAGCGTACGAGAGGCATACTTTCTCCAGATATTATTAGACTAAATAAAAGAATCGTTGTTTTAGCCCATTGTGAGCTATGTGATAAAGCATATGGTTTCGATAATTATAATCTATATAAAATACAGTTTAATGAGCAATCGAAGATTACACAAGATTTGATTGCCTATGATGATGAGAAGCACAAGATAAGATTCTCATTTAACTATTTTCCAGAAAAGTTTAAAAGTAACGACTTTGAAGATTTAATTGTTGAGATATTTCAAAGAAACAAAAAGTGGAGAGTTATTGTTGAAGAATAACTGTGGATGGCATGTATCATCTTCATAAGACATTCTCAATGATTTGGAATATGAAAAATATTGACTGATAATAGATTCATTACCTACAAAGATATGAAAGATCTAGCTGACAAACTCATGTCAAACAACTAATGGGTGAAGAGTTTATTTAGACATTTGGAAAAGCCTCTGACTTAATTTTTCAAAAACAATATGTTTCTTTGTTTTTTTCACTGCTTGTCTGTATAAACATAAAATGACTGTTTTTATGTTTCTAGAGTACACACAAGACCCTATTTTCAAGCAATATGGTGCACTCAACGCACGTTGAAAGTGTCACATTGCTTTCTTTAAAAACGTCATAACAAAGCCATTAATATTATAATATCAGCAGCATTTAACCTCTCAAATGAGGTTAAATGCTGCTTTTTTTACTTTGCGCCTAATGTTCTTACATAAGATATTATCTCAATGACTTGAAGTGATTGAT